>JBDSLQ010000368.1:0-13940 GCA_039916285.1 Caldimonas sp. | reverse complement strand
GCAATGCGGAAGCGCGTCATGAGGTCGCACGATTCTAGGTGGCGCCCTCGCGCTCGCAGGCTTCCCTGCCGCCCCGCCTCCTAGAATCGCGCATGGCCCGTCCCGAGTTCACGACCAGCGTCGCCGTCCGCCACCTGCCCGAGCAGTCGGACCGCGACAAGGGCCAGTACGCCTTCGCCTACACCATCACGATCAGGAACAGCGGCGACGTCACCGGCCAGCTGGTCGCGCGCCACTGGGTCGTCAGCGACTCGCAGGGTCACGTCGATGAAGTGCGCGGTCTCGCCGTCGTCGGCCACCAGCCGATCCTGAAGCCCGGCGAATCGTTCGAGTACACCAGCTGGACGCGCATCGCGACGCCGAACGGGACGATGCGCGGCACCTTCTTCTGCATGACCGAGGACGCCCACCCCTTCGACGCGCCGATCGCCGAGTTCGGCCTGACGCTGGCTTCTGCATTGCACTGAAGCTGCGCTTCGAGGCGCGCCGAGTCAGGGGCGCGCGCCGGGGCTGTTGTCGTCGTCGCCGTCGTCGCGCCGCTCGCCGCGGCGGCGGCCCGAGAACATCGTCCACCAGACGATGAAGACCAGCAGCAAGCCCGCGCCGATCGCTTCCAGCAGAATGACCCACATGACCCGCGCTTTCGGTTGCGCCAGGCGGCTGGCGGCGGTGCCGATTCTAGGAAGGCTCGCCCTCGTCGCCACTGCAGCGCTCGTCGCCTGCTCGAGCACGCCGCGGCCGCAGTCGGCCCCGGTCGCGGCGCCGGTCGCGCTTCCTGCGCCGCCTCGAGCAGTCGACGCCGCGCCGCCGGTACCCGGCCGCGACGACCTCGCGGCGGCGACCATCGAGCGCCAGCGCGCACGCTGGGTGGCGGTGCGCTGGAGCGATCTGCCCGGCTGGGACGGCGACCGGCTGGCCGACTTCTGGAGCGCGTTCCTGCGCAGCTGCGAGCGCCCGGTGCCGGCCTGGCTCGACGCCTGCGCCAAGGCGCGCCAGCGCGGACCGGCGCTCGCCGAGGCCGCAGTACGCGACTGGCTGCAGCGCCAGCTGCGCCCGTACCGCATCGAATCCTTCGAGCGCGAGCCGGTCGGACTCGCCACCGGCTACTTCGAGCCGCTCGTCGAAGCGTCGCGCACTTCGCGGCCGGGCTTTCGCGTCGCCCTCCACGGCCCGCCCGCCGATCTGGCGACGAGAAGCCCATATTGGACGCGCCAGCAGCTGGAGACGTTGCCGGCGGCGCAGAAGAGCCTGCACGGCCGCGAGATCGCGTGGGTGCGCGATCGCCTTGATGCGCTCCTGCTCCAGGTGCAAGGGTCGGGGCGCCTCGCCTTCGCCAGCGAGCGCGGCGGCGCGCCGATGATCGTTCGCGTCGCCTACGCCGGGCACAACGACCAGCCGTATCGATCGGTCGGCCGCTGGCTGATCGAGCAGGGCGAGCTGCGCGCCGACGAGGCCTCGTGGCCGGCGATCCGCGCCTGGGCACGCCGCCACCCGACGCGCGTCGACGAGATGTTGCGCAGCAACCCGAGGGTCGTCTTCTTTCGCGAGGAGCCGCTGCCCGATCCCGGCGTCGGGCCGAGGGGCGCCCAGGGCGTGTCGCTGACTCCGGGACGCTCGATCGCCGTCGATCCGCAGAGCGTGCCTTACGGCACGCCCGTCTGGCTCGACACCACCGAGCCGCTCGCGACCCGGCCGCTGCGCCGCCTCGTCGTCGCGCAGGACACCGGCTCGGCGATCGTCGGCGCCGTCCGCGCCGACTACTTCTGGGGCTGGGGCGACGAGGCCGAGTCCGCCGCCGGCCGCATGAAGCAGCCGCTCAGGATGTGGGCGCTGTGGCCGGCATCGTGACGACGAGCCGATCGGCGACGGGCGAAGTGGCGCCGGCAAGCGCGCCGATCGACGGCGGCCGCGCCATCGACTGGAGCCGCACCTCGTCCGACTACGCGACGCACCGACCCGGTCCGCCGCAGCGCCTCTACGACCTGCTCGCCGCGCTCGGCATCGGCACCAGCGGCCAGCGCCTGCTCGACCTCGGCACGGGCACCGGCCTGGTCGCGCGCGAGTTCGCGCGGCGCGGCGCGGTGGTCAGCGGCATCGATGTCGCGGCAGGCCAGATCGCCGCTGCGCGCGAGAGCACGCATGCCGACGGGCTCGCGGTCGACTTCGCCGTTGCCGCGGCCGAGGCACTGCCGTTCGCCGACCTGAGCTTCGACGCCGTCGTCGCGAGCCAGTGCTGGATGTATTTCGACGTCGAGCGGACGCTGGCCGAGGTGCGCCGCGTCCTGCGTCCCGGCGGCGTGCTGGTGACGACGCACTTCAACTGGCTGCCACGCGCCGACCCGGTCGCGCAGGCGAGCGAAGCCCTGGTGCTCGGCCTCAACCCGGAATGGCAGGGCAGCGACTGGTCGGGACAGATCGCGACCGAGCCTGCCTGGGCGGCAGGCCGGGCCCGCGTTACGGCGATGTTCTGGTTCGACGCCGACGTGCCGTTCACGCGCGAAAGCTGGCGCGGCCGGATGCGTGCCTGCCGCGGCGTTGGCGCATCGCTCGTCGACGCCGACGTGGCGGCGTTCGACGCCGCCCTCGCGTCCTGGCTCGACGCCCACACGGCGCGCCGGTTCACCGTCCGCCATCGCGTCGATGCCCACGTCTTCACGCCTTGGCCGCGCGCGTCCGCCGAGCCGGCGCGTGCGTAGAAAGGTTTTAGGTGCCGGGCCGACTGATCGCCACCCCTTTCGAGGAGACTTCTGCCATGACCCGCCGACCGTTCCTTGCCCTCTCCGCCTTCGCGTTCGCCCCCGGGCTGGCCGCGGCGCAATCGGCAACGCCGAAGATCGAGCCCCTGGTGTTGAGCGACGCGCAGTGGAAGGAGCGCCTCACCCCCGCCGCCTACCAGGTGCTGCGCCACGAGGGCACCGAGTACCCGGGATCGAGCCCGCTCGACGGCGAGAAGCGCAAGGGGCGCTTCGTCTGCGCCGGCTGCGACCTGCCGTTGTTCACCTCGGAGACCAAGTTCGAGAGCGGCACCGGCTGGCCGAGCTTCTACGCGTCGCTTCCCGGCGCGGTGCTGACCAAGACCGACCTCAAGATGATCATTCCTCGCACCGAGTACCACTGCGCGCGCTGCGCCGGGCACCAGGGCCACGTCTTCGACGACGGGCCGAAGCCGACCGGCAAGCGCTATTGCAACAACGGTGTCGCGCTGAAGTTCGTCAGCGCCTAGCTGGCGGCGCTCAGGCCCGACGGCGACGGCGTGCGACGAACCCGAGCACGCCCAGACCCGCGAGCATGAGCGCATAGGTTTCGGGCTCGGGGACCGCCGTCGCCGGGGTGACGGCGAGGTTGCCGCCGTACGATCCTTGCGCCGCGCTGTTCATCCCGGTAAGCGTCAGGCTGTACAAACCGGCGGTGAGCATGGCTCCGGCGGCGGGCAAGGCCCACACCTCGACCGGATCGGGAAGCAGCAGATTGAACGCGAACGAGCCGGCCGGCCCGCTGAGGACGATCGACGCGAAATCGACATCCTGCAGGCCGTTGACGACCGCGGTCACGCTGGCGTTCGCGACTGAGTTGCTGACCAGCGTGAACGTGAAGATCTCGGTGAACGCCCCGGCGATCGGCGTGCTGGAGAACCCGGCACTGCCGGATGACAGGTCCAGAGGGCCCCCGCCAGCCGACGCCGCGGCGGACCCCAGAGCGAGAAGGGCGGCGGCGACGAACGATTTCGTTTTCATGAAGTGCTTGGTGAAAGGAGGAGACGCCAATGTAGCGCGTCGGGTTTCTCGACCCCTCCTGATTCGCGGAGCGCCGTCACCGCGGCACGGCAACGGCGATCGGCTCGCTCATTGGGCCCACTGAAGGCCGATCCGATAAAGGTGCTCGTGCTGAGCGCATTCATCGGGCGAGGGGGCCGAAGCCCCCTGCGATCAGTTGCGGTCGGCGCGCGGGCGACGCATCGCGGTCCGGCCGGTGGTGCCGGCCGAATCGCTCGACATCGACGAAGAGCTGTTCGTTGCCGAACCGGTGGAGCCGGTGCCGGTACTTCCCGAGCTCATCGAACCGCTGCCGGTGGTGCCGCTGCCCGTCGTGGCCGAGCCGCTCGTGCTGCCCGAGCTCATCGAGCCGCTGCCGGTCGTGCCGCTGCCCGTCGTGGCCGGGCCGGTCGTGGCCGGGCCGGTGGTGCTACCGGTCTGCCCGGATCGCATCGTTCCGCCTTGCGTGGTCGACGAGCCGGTACTTGGGTTGCTCATCGAACCGCCGGAGTTCGGGCTGCCGCCGGTTGCCGCGCCGATCCCGGGCGAGCCCGAGTTGCCGCCGCCGGTGCTGGCGCCGGCGCCGGCGCCGCTGCCCGTGCCCGCCGCGCCCGTTCCCGAGCTGCCACCGGAACCGGTGCCGCCGGCCGCGCCCGCCGATTGCGCGGCGGCAATGCCGCTGCCGCAAGCCAAGGCCACTGCGGCCGCGAGTGTGAGGATCCTGGAAGTCTGTCGCATGGGGTTCTCCTGGTGCGTGATGTGTCTTTCATGCCGTTCGGCAGGACGCCGAGGCGAGCATGAGCGCGATACGGCAATCGCTGTGCCGCCGGAGGCACTCCCCGCAGCATCGCCTCGTTCGAATCCCTACACTCGCACTTGCGCGCCCGGGTCACAAGCCCTTTGCCACGCCTCGCAGCAGCTTCCCACCGGAGTGTCGAACACGATGAATGCCCCACTTCCCGAGGCCGTGCGCAAGGCGCTCGAAAGCGTCACGCTCGACGACAAGTACGCCCTCGAGTCGGGCCGCGCGTTCATGAGCGGCGTGCAGGCGCTGGTCCGCCTGCCGATGCTGCAGCGAAAGCGCGACGCGATGTTCGGCCTGAACACCGCCGGGTTCGTCAGCGGCTACCGCGGCTCGCCACTCGGCGGCTACGACCAGTCGCTGTGGGCCGCCAAGAAGCACCTCGGCGCGCAGAACATTGTCTTCCAGCCGGGCGTCAACGAGGAGCTCGCGGCGACCGCCGTCTGGGGCACGCAGCAGCTCGACCTCTATCCGCAGACGAAGAAGTTCGACGGCGTGTTCGGCATCTGGTACGGCAAGGGCCCGGGCGTCGACCGCTGCTCGGATGTCTTCAAGCACGCCAACATGGCCGGCACGTCGAAACACGGTGGCGTGATCGCCATCGCCGGCGACGACCACATCGCCAAGAGCTCGACCGCGGCGCACCAGAGCGATCACATCTTCAAGGCCTGCGGATTGCCGGTGTTCTTCCCGTCGAGCGTGCAGGACATCCTCGACATGGGGCTGCACGCGTTTGCGATGAGTCGCTTCGCCGGCGTCTGGTCGGCGATGAAGACGATCCAGGAGATCGTCGAATCGTCAGCGAGCATCTCCGTCGACCCGGACCGCGTCGACATCATCCTGCCCGAGGATTTCCACATGCCCGCCGGCGGCCTGCACATCCGATGGCCCGACCCGCCGCTCGAGCAGGAAGCGCGGCTGATGGACTACAAGTGGTACGCCGCCCTCGCCTACGTGCGCGCGAATCGGCTCAACCACAACGTCATCGAAGGTCCGAACGACCGCTTCGGCATCATCGCCTCGGGCAAGGGCTACAACGACACGCGTCAGGCGCTGCACGACCTGGGCCTCGACGACGAGGTCTGCCGACGCATCGGGCTGCGCCTGCACAAGGTCAACGTCGTCTGGCCGCTGGAGGCGACGATGACGCGCGAATTCGCCGAGGGCCTGCAGGAGATCCTGGTCGTCGAGGAGAAGCGCCAGGTCATCGAATACCAGCTGAAGGAACAGCTCTACGGCTGGCGCGCCGACGTTCGCCCGCGAGTGCTCGGCAAGTTCGACGAAAGCGATGCCGACATGACTTCGGGTGGGCCCTCCGGTAGCCAGGGCGGCGAATGGAGTCAGGCCAACCCAAGCCAGCACTGGCTGCTGCGCGCGCAGGCCGACCTGACGCCGGCGATCATCGCCAGGGCGATCGCCAAGCGGCTCGCCAAGCTCGGCGTCGACGCCGACGTCGCCGCCGGCATGGCGATGCGGATCGCGCTCATCGACGCGAAGGAGAAGAGCCTCGCCGTCACCACCCTCGATTCCACCGGTGCCAACGCGACCGGCGAGCGCGCCCCGTTCTTCTGCAGCGGCTGCCCGCACAACACCTCGACCAAGGTACCCGAAGGCTCGCGTGCTGTCGCCGGCATCGGCTGCCACTTCATGGCGGTCTGGATGGACCGCTCGACCGTGAGCTACAGCCAGATGGGCGGCGAAGGCGTGTCGTGGGTCGGCCAGGCAGCGTTCACGACCGAGAACCACATCTTCGCCAACCTCGGCGACGGCACCTTCTTTCACTCCGGCCTTCTTGCCATACGCCAGGCGATCGCCGCCAAGGTCAACATCACCTACAAGATCCTCTTCAACGACGCCGTCGCGATGACCGGCGGCCAGCCGATCGACGGCACGATGGAGGTGCCAGAGATGACCCGCGAGCTCGACGCCGAGGGCGCGGCCAGGGTCGTCGTCGTCACGGACGAGCCCGAGAAATACGAAGTGCACGCCGTCGCCGCGAGGCTCGCGCCGAGCGTCACCGTGCACCACCGAGACGAGCTCGACGACGTCCAGCGCCAGCTGCGCGAGATTCCCGGCTGCACGGTCATCGTCTACGACCAGACCTGCGCCACCGAGAAGCGCCGGCGCAGGAAGCGCGGCACGATGGAGGACCCGGCCAAGCGCGTCGTCATCAACGAGCTGGTGTGCGAAGGCTGCGGCGACTGCTCGGTGCAGAGCAACTGCCTGTCGGTCGAGCCGGTCGAGACGGAGTTCGGGCGCAAGCGCCGCATCAACCAGAACACCTGCAACAAGGACTACTCGTGCCTGAAGGGCTTCTGCCCGAGCTTCATCACGGTCGAAGGCGGCCAGCTGAAGAGCACGAAGAAGGGCGATGTCGAGCGCCCGCGCCTGGCGGCCGTTCGCGCGCCGCCAGAGCCGGCGCTGCCGCTCTCGGAGAAGCCTTGGGGCATCGTCGTCGCCGGCGTCGGCGGCACGGGCGTGATCACCATCGGCCAGCTGCTCGGCATGGCGGCACACCTCGAGGGCAAGGGCATCGTCACGCAGGATTCGGCCGGCCTGGCGCAGAAGGGCGGCGCGACCTGGAGCCACATCCAGATCGCCAACCGCGCCGAGTCGATCTTCTCGACCCGGGTCGGCATCGCCGAGGCCGATCTCGTGATCGGCTGTGACCCTATCGTCACGGCGAGCAAGGCGACGCTGGCGGCGGTCCGCGAGGGCCGCACCTACGTGGCCGTGAACACCCACGCGACGCCGACGGCGGCTTTCGTCAGCAACCCCGACTGGCAGTTCCCGGCCGGCCATTGCGAAGCGGCGATCTCTGCCGCCGCCGGGCCCGATCACGTCGGCGGCATCGACGCCGACACGCTGGCGGTGCAGCTGCTCGGCGACTCGATCTACACCAACCCGCTGATGCTCGGCTTCGCCTGGCAGCAGGGCCGCGTTCCGCTCTCGCACGCCGCACTGATGCGCGCGATCGAGCTGAACGGCGTCCAGGTCGACAACAACAAGACCGCGTTCGAATGGGGCCGGCGCGCCGCGCATGATCCGCAGGGGATGAAGGCGCTGGTCCGCACCGGCCAGGTGATCGAGCTGGTCAAGCGATCGGTCAACGTCGACGACCTGATCGCCCGACGCGTCGAATTCCTGACCGGGTACCAGAACGCGGCCTACGCGGCGAAGTACAAGGCCTTCGTCGACAAGGTGCGCGCGGCCGAAGCCGATATCGCGCTCTCGCGCTCGCTGACCCGGCCCGACGCTGCGCCCCGGCCGAGCACCAGGCTGACCGAAGCGGTGGCGCGCTACCTCTTCAAGCTGATGGCCTACAAGGACGAGTACGAGGTCGCCCGGCTCCACACCGATACCCGGTTCCTCGCCAAGGTCGCGGCCCAGTTCGAAGGCGAGATGGGCACCGACTACAAGCTCGCGTACCACCTCGCGCCGCCCTCGCTCGCGGCGAAGAACACCAAGGGCGTTCTGCAGAAGCAGCGCTTCGGGCCCTGGATGCTCTCCGCGTTCAAGGTCCTCGCCCGCTTCAAGGCGCTGCGCGGCACGCCTTTCGATCCGTTCGGGCGCAACGACGAGCGCCGGGTCGAGCGCGAGCTGATCCGCGAGTACCGCGCCGCGATCGACGAGCTGCTGCGCGGCCTCGGCCCGGCAAACCTGGCGCTGGCGACCGAGATCGCGCGCATCCCCGAGACGATCCGTGGCTACGGCCACGTCAAGGCGCGCCATCTCGAAGCGGCGCGGCCCAAGTGGGACGCCCTGATGGCCGAGTGGCGCGCCGGCCCGCTCGCGCTCTCGGCGCAGGCGCTCGAGTCCCTGGCGAACGGCCCCGACACCCAGCCGCTCGAGGCGACGACGCTGCCGATGACGGCGCCGCCGGGCTCGGCACCGCGGTAAGCCTGACGCCGGTTCGACGCGCGAGCCCGCCCCGGTCGGCCTGCGTCCGTCCGGCGGCGCTGCACCCTGACCCCTCGACAGTGCGCTTGGTCGCAGGGGCGTGGCGGCCCTCCGGGGGCCGACCTACATTGACGCCGTGAACCGCACCAGCCCACGTCAACGTCCATGAGCCCCTCTTTTCCCCCGGCTGATCCGCCGCCACCGCCGCCCACCAGGGCTGCGACGAGCGGTTGGCAGAGATTCAAGGCCGAGACCGTCCGCCTGTTCCGGCAGTACGCCAACTGGCTGGTCTCGATCTCGTGGAAGCGTTTCCTCGTGCTCTCGGTGTTGCTGCTGATCGGCGCGGCCATCCTGCAGCACCTGCCGCCGTTCAGCTACACGATCGGCAGCATCGCCGACGGCTCGCACACCGTCACCGTGATACCGCCGGCGCCGCCATCGCCGTCAGGGATGCCCTCACCGCCCTCACCGCCCTCGCCGCCGACGCCGCCGGGCTCGCGCCAGTCGGGCATCAAGATCGAGAGCAAGGATCCGAAGGGCAGCGACGTCGTCATCTCGATCAACCGCGACGGCGTCCGTATCTCGCCGCACGTCCAGATCGACCGCAACGGCGTCCGCATCGGCCCGGGCGCGGTCACGGGCGCCGCCTCCGCGGCGAGCGGCGCCGCCTCGGGCGTCGACGCGAGCGGCGGCATCGAGATCAAGCTTCCGCCCGGGGCCGACAGCGAGAGGGTGCGCGAGGCGGTCGAGGAAGCGCGCGCCGCCGTGATCGAGGCGATCAAGGAAGCCGAAGAGAAGGCGACCGAAGCGGCCCAGGAGGCCGCCCAGGAGCACGCCTCCGCCAACGAGAAGGTCATCCGCAGCGTCAAGCGCATGCGCGACCGCCACTTCGGCGACTTCCTCACCGATCTCGCCTGGCTCATCATCATCGCGTCGGCGATCCTGAAGATCACCTACAAGCGGACGATCCAGGCTGAGGTCCAGGCCGCCGTCGCCAGCGAGACCGCCGACTCCGAGCAGCTCAAGCGCCAGGTCGTCGAGGCGAGGATGGCCGCGATGCAGGCGCAGGTCGAGCCGCACTTCCTGTTCAACACGCTCGCCTCGATCGACCACCTGATCGAGACCGATCCGCCACGCGCGAGCACGATGCAGAAGAACCTGATCGCCCTGCTGCGCGCGTCCATGCCTTCGATGCGCGACTCGAACCCGGCGCAGCACAACCTCGGCCGCGAGATGGCGGTGATCCGGCCTTACCTCGAGATCCTCAAGGTAAGGATGGAAGACCGGCTGGACGCCGACATCAAGGTCAGCGAAGGGCTGCTGTCGGCCGAATTCCCGCCGATGATGATCCAGTCGCTGGTCGAGAACGCGATCAAGCACGGGCTCGAGCCGAAGGCCGAGGGCGGCACCCTCACGGTCTCGGCCGAGATCGTCCACGGCCGGCTCGCCGTGACCGTCGCCGACACCGGCCTCGGTTTCGGCCGCGCCGACACCGCCGGCACTGGCATCGGCTTGGTCAACATCCGCGAGCGCCTGAAGCTTCTCTACGGCGACAAGGCGTCGATGGTCGTGGCCGACAATCTGCCGAGCGGCACCGTCGTCACGATCACCGTTCCGTACCAGGCGCTGCAGCGCGAAGGAGACCGCTCGTGATCAAGTCGTTGAGCCGGGGAGCGGCCATCCTGCTGCTGGTGCTGGCCGCGGTCGTATCGGTCGTGATGGCGATGGTCTGGTTCGCGCTGCCGCTCGACGGCATCACGGTCTTGGTCGACGGCGAGAGCTATGTGCTCGCCGACCTCCTGCACGGCCCGGGCGCCGTCGTCCTCTTCTTAATCGCGGTCGCGGCGGTCGTCTTCGTGGTCGTCGCCGCGATGACGATGGTCGTCGTGGCGATCGGCTTCGGCGCGGTCGGCCTCGCCTTCGGCCTGCTCATGGCGGCGGCCTCGCTGGCGCTCGTCGCGGCGCCGTTTGCGCTGATTGGCTGGCTGCTCTGGCGGCTGCTCCGCGAGCGCCGCGGCTCGCTCGCCACCGGCGCATGACAACCGCCGTCATCGCCGACGACGAGCGACTGTTGCGCGAGCAGCTGCGGGCGCGTCTGGCCGAGGTCTGGCCCGACCTCGAGATCCTCGCCGAGGCGAAGAACGGTACCGAGGCGGTCGCGCTGACGGAGAAGATGCGGCCCGACATCGTCTTCCTCGACATCCGCATGCCCGGCATGACCGGCATCGAAGCGGCGCGCACGATCGCCCAGCTGCCGGTCGACGACGACGATGCCGAGACCTCGGCCAGGGGCGACGGGCCACCCTGGCGCGGGCCCGAGGTCGTCTTCATCACCGCCTACGACCAGTACGCGATCGAGGCGTTCGAGCAGGGCGTCGTCGACTACGTGCTGAAGCCGGCCGAGCGCGAGCGCCTGCAGGTGACCGTCGACCGCATCAGGAAGCGCCTTGCAGAGCGCAGCGCCGGCGAAGCCCCCGACGCAAGCGGCATGCAGCAGCTGCTGCAGAAGCTCGCCGCCAAGATCAACCCGGGAGCGCACGCGCAGCTTCGGTGGATCCAGGCGACGGTCGGCGCGAGCATCCAGATGGTCCCGGTCGAGGACGTGCTGTTCTTCATCTCCGACGAGAAGTACACGCGGGTGCAGACGGCGACGATCGAGGCGCTGATCCGAAAGCCCATCAAGGAGCTCGTCGATGAGCTCGACGCCGATCTGTTCTGGCAGATCCACCGCTCGACGCTCGTCAACACCCGGGCGATCGCGGGTGTCACGCGAGATTTGCGCGGGCGCCAGCTGGTCGCGGTGCGCGGCCATCCCGAGAAGCTCGAGGTGAGCCGAAGCTACGCGGGGCTGTTCAAGGGGATGTAGCTTCGCCACGCGCGGCGCGCGCACGTTCCGCCGCCGCTTCGCGCAACGCCTTCAGCCTGGCACGCGGATCCTCCGCCCGCTGCGCCTCGTCGAGCTTCATCTCGGCGATGAAGCGGCTCGGCAGCGCCGCCTGCATCTGGCGTCCGCGTTTGCGGCGCCTGAGAAGGCTGACCGCGAGCGTCGCGCGCGCGCGCGTGATGCCGACGTACATCAGGCGGCGCTCTTCTTCGAGGCGGGCGGCGCTCGCCTCCTCGTCCTCGCCGGCGAACGGCAGCAGGCCTTCGTTGACGCTCGCCAGGACGACGTGCGGCCACTCGAGCCCCTTGGCGGCGTGCAGCGTCGACAGCGTGACGACGTTCTGGTCGTCGCCGCGCTCGGCCAGGCTGATGATCACCGAGATCGTCTGCGCGACCGCGAGCACGCTTTGCGCCGGCTCCTCGTCGCCGGTCGCGGCCGAGCCCGTGTCGCCGCAGCGGCGCGCGATCCAGTCGACGAAGTCGAGCACGTTGGCCCAGCGCGCCGTCGCCAGCGCCGGCGATTCCTCGCCCTCGTGCAGGTGCTCCTCGTAGCCGATCTCCTTTAGCCAGCCGAGCAGCAGCGCCTTCGCCGGCTCGCTGCCGGTCGTCGCGCCGGCGCGCTCCTGCAGCGAATTCACGCAGCGTCCGAACTCGTGCAGCCCGGCGATCGACCGCCGCGGCAGGGCGTCGGCGAGCGTCTCCGCGAACAGCGCCTCGAACAGGCTCGACTTCCATCGCCCGGCGAACGCGCCGAGCGCGGCGAGGGTCTGGTGGCCGATGCCGCGCTTCGGGCTGGTCACGGCGCGCAGGAACGCCGGGTCATCGTCGACGTTGACGATCAGGCGCAACCATGCGCACAGGTCACGGATCTCGGCGCGATCGAAGAAGCTCTGGCCGCCGGAGACCTTGTACGGGATGCCGGCCTTGCGCAGTGCCTGCTCGAAGACGCGCGCCTGGTGGTTGGCGCGATAGAGCACGGCGATGTCGGCGAACGCCGCACCCGCCGAGCGCAACGACTCGACCCGCGCCAGCGCGCGCTCCGCTTCATGAACCTCGTCGTCGCACTCGACGACCACGACCGGCTCGCCGGCGCCGAGCTCGCTCCACAGCTTCTTCTCGTACAGCTTGGGGTTGTGGCCGATGACCGCATTCGCCGCCGCCAGGATGCTGCCCGTCGAGCGGTAGTTCTGTTCGAGCGCGATCACCTTCAGCTTCGGGTAGTCGGCGGGCAACCGCTTCAGGTTCTCGACCGTCGCGCCGCGCCAACCGTAGATGCTCTGGTCGTCGTCGCCGACGGCGGTGAAGTGGCCGCGCTCGCCGGCGATCAGCTTCATCAGCTCGTACTGGACGCCGTTGGTGTCCTGGTACTCGTCGACGAGGAGGTAGCGCAGGCGCGCGCGCCACGCTTCGCGCACCTCGGCGTCGTCGCGCAGCAGGCGCGCCGGCAGGACGATGAGGTCGTCGAAGTCGACGGCGCGGTAGGCGGCGAGGCGCTCTTCGTAGCGCTGCATCACGCGCACGGCGACGATCGCGTCGGCGGCGCTGCGCCCCTCGTGCTCGCCGGCGAGGACCTCGGCCTCGGCCGCCGCCGACGCCAGGCCGCGGTTCTTGAACGCGCCGATCGCCCACTGCCAGCGGCGCGCGAGCGCGTTGTCGGTTGTCGCGCCGGCTTCCTTGAGGACGCCGAGGACGTCGTCGCTGTCGAGGATGCTGAAGTTGGGCGGCAGGCCGAGCGCCCTGCCGTGCTCGCGCAGGATCCGGACGCCGAGCGAATGGAAGGTGCTGACCGCGAGGCTCGACGCGGCGCGGCTGCCGACCAGCGCGCGGGCGCGCTCGCGCATTTCGGACGCCGCCTTGTTGGTGAAGGTGATCGCCGCGATCTCGCCCGGCGCGTAGCCGGCTCCGAGCAGGCGCGCGATCTTGTGGACGATGACGCGCGTCTTGCCCGAACCGGCGCCGGCGAGAACGAGGCACGGCCCACCGAGGTGGTGGACGGCGTCGAGCTGCGCGGTGTTGAGGGTGGCCGCCGGCGACCTGTCGCCGCTCAGTTCAGCTCGCCGCAGAGACAGTGGACGACGGCCGCGAACGGCTTCCTGCGCTCGGCGATCTCGGCCACCCACCCCAGGTCGCGCGCCGCGCCCTGCAGCAGCCCCGGCGCAGCGCCGACCGCCGCGCCGATGCGCGCGTCGAGCTGCGCGCCGACAATGCTCTCGACCTGCGCGTTGAGCATGCTCACGAGCTGGGCGAACCGGCCCGGATCGCGCTCGATGTAGACGATGCGCGGCTTGTCGCCGAGCCTGGCGCGCGTCGCCGCCGAGCGGACGGCGTCGCCGAACTGGCCGACCGTGTCGATCAGGCCGCGCTCCTTGGCCTGCGCCCCGGTCCAGACGCGGCCCTGGGCAACGGCGTCGATCTTCTCGGGCGTGGTCTTGCGCGCCGCGGCAACCTTGCTCGTGAAGTCGCGGTAGGTGTGGTCGACGCTCATCTGCACCAGGTCGGCCAGGCGCGGATCGAGCGGCAGGCGCGGGTCGTCGGCGTTGCGCAGCCAGGTCGTGCCGACGCCGGCAGGGTGGATGCCGAGCTTGGCGAGCGTCTGGTCGGCG
>JBDSLQ010000367.1:0-3768 GCA_039916285.1 Caldimonas sp. | reverse complement strand
GAGACGTCGAAGTGGTTGTTCGAGTGGGAGCCCCACGTCAGGCCCCAGTCTCGGCACGTCTGGGCGACGCGCACCGAGCCGGCCATGGTCCAGAAGTGCGGGTCGGCGAGCGGGATGTCGACCGATTGCAGCGCCAGGGCGTGGCTCAGCTGGCGCCAGTCGGTGGCGATCATGTTGGTCGCCGTCGGCAACCCGGTCGCGCGCCTGAACTCGGCCATCACCTCCCGGCCGGAGAAGCCCTCTTCGGCGCCGCACGGGTCCTCGGCGTAGGCGACGACGCCTCGCATGTCGCGCATCAGGCGGATCGCGTCCTTGAGCAGCCAGCCGCCGTTCGGATCGAGGGTGACGCGCGCCTGCGGAAAGCGCTCGTGCAGCGCGACGATCGCGTCGATCTCCTCCTCGGCGCGCAGCGCGCCGCCCTTCAGCTTGAAGTCGTTGAAGCCGTAGCGCGCGTGCGCGGCCTCGGCGAGGCGGACCACCGCCTCGGCGGTCATCGCCTTCTCGTGGCGCAGGCGCAGCCACGCGTCGCCGGCATCGGCGTCGCTCGCGTAAGACAAGTCGGTCCGGGTCCTGTCGCCGACGTAGAAAAGGTAGCCCAGCATCTCGACCTGGTCGCGCTGCTGGCCTTCGCCGAGAAGCGCGGCGACCGGCACCTCGAGATGCTGGCCGAGCAGGTCGAGCAGCGCCGCCTCGATCGCCGTCACCGCATGGATGGTCGTGCGCAGGTCGAAGGTCTGCTGACCGCGCCCGCCGCTGTCGCGATCGGCGAACTTCTTCTGCACGTCCTGCAGCAGGCGCTGGTGGGCGCCGATCGACCGGCCGACGACGAGCTCTCGCGCGTCTTCCAGCGTGCGCCGGATCTTCTCGCCGCCGGGCACCTCGCCGACGCCGGTGCGTCCGGCGCTGTCGGTGAGGATCAGCAGGTTGCGGGTGAAGAACGGGCCGTGCGCGCCGCTCAGGTTGAGCAGCATGCTGTCGCGGCCGGCGACCGGGATGACGCGCAGTCCGGTCAGCGACGGAGTCGACGAGGTCATGGCAGCGTGAGGGGCGTCGGTCGATTCCGGGCGCCGTCGGGGCCGGTCGACCGGAACGGCGATGGTAGGGGACATCGAGTTCGTGATCCTTTGCTCGCGCTTCGGGGCCCGCTGGGGGCAGCCCGCCCACGGCCCATGTTCCGGCCGCATCGGGACCGGACAATGCGTGTCGCCCGCCGAGGTCTGCGGCAGGGCGCATCCCATGCATCTCGACATCGCCTCGCTTCTCTTCGCCATGACCGTCTGCATGGTGACGATGGCCATCGCCTTGCCTGCCGTCATGGGCCACGTCGATGCGGCGGCGCGCTGCGCCCAGGCCGGTGTCGCGCTCCAGGCCGTGGCGTGGGCGCTGCTGCTCGCCTCGGGCGTGGCGGCGAGCGGCTCGATCACCGACCGCGCGCTCTCGACGCTGGCGATGGCCGGCCTCGCCGGCGGCCTGGCGCTCAACGCCGCGGCGTTCGACGTCTGGTGCGGTCGCAAGCCCCAGATCCGCATTCCGGTGCTGATCGCCATCGTCATGCCGATCGGCTACTTCGCCGGCTTTGCCAGCTACCCGTTCCGGGTCGGCTGGGCGAACGGCCTGCTGACGCTGCAGATGGCCTTCCTGCTCGCCTCGGTGTGGCGCAAGCCCGCCGTGCCGGTCGGCAAGTGGCGCTGGCTGCTCGTCGTCTGCCTGATCGCGCAGATGACGGTGACGCTCTGGCGCGGCGTGCTCGGCGCCTTCTTCACCGAGAGCTATCCAAGCTTTCTTGCGCCGCATCCGGTGAACTTCGCCTTCGCGATCGTCGCCAACGCGACGACGGTGCTGTCGCTGCTGGCCGTGCTGCTCGCACATCGCGATGAAGCAGCACGCGAGCTCGAGCGATTCGCGACGGTCGACAGCCTCACCGGCGTCCTCAACCGCCGCGCCTGGTTGAGCCTGGCCGCGACCGAGATGGCGGTGAGCGTGCGCTACGGGCATCCGGTCGCCGTGCTGATGATCGACCTCGATCATTTCAAGCTGATCAACGACACCCAGGGCCACGACGCCGGCGACCGCGCGCTCGCCTTCATCGCCCGCGCGCTGCAATCGGCGGTGCGGCCGGGCGATTTGGTCGGCCGCTACGGCGGCGAGGAGTTCTGCGTCCTGATGACGCATGCCGACAACGCCGCGGCGAGCGCCTTCGACGTCCGCATGCGCACCTACCTCACCGAGGTCGCCGAGCGAGAGCTGGGCTTTCCTCTCGCCTACAGCGCCGGCATCGCGATGCGCAGCTCGGCCGACGACACGCTGGCGGCGATGGTCAAGCGCGCTGACGCGACGCTCTACAGCGCCAAGGAGCAGGGCCGGGCGCGGACCCTCGACGCACAGGGGCTGCGCCTGCGCTCGAGCTGATCGTTCGCTACCTGGCGGACGACGCCGGCGCGCCCGGGTCGTACAGGCCCATCGAGCCGAGCGGTGCGCCGGCCCAGAGCTTCTCGAGACGCGCGCGCGGGCGCTCGTATTTGGCAACGATGAGAGCGATGTCCTGCTCGAGACCGCGAAAGACGTACGCCGAAGCCGTGAGCGACGCGTCGCTTTCGTCCACCTGCTCCTGCAGGTCCGCCGGCAGCGGCTTTCCGTTGTGGAACTCCGCCTGCTGGTCCAGTGCCTTGCGCTTGACGAGCAGTTCGCTCAGACGGAGCCCTGCCTGATGCAGGTGGCCCCTGACGACGTCGAGATCGGCTGCCTTCAGCTTCCGGTAGGCCGTTGCGTCGCGATAGATGTAAAGCAGCTGATGGTCGCCGCGCTCGGCGCGCCGCTTGGCGGAAGCCGCGCTCGCGGCGAGCACGGATTGCTCCTCGGCGCTCGCCGCGGATCGGGCCGGCCCCGCCGCGGCGAAAAAAAACGCACCGGCAAACATGCCGATCGCCAGCCGTCGACACGATTGCGGGGCCACGTTGCGCGCCTTTCGCCGATGTCGCCCGCGCCGGACGACGAGCCCCATTGTCGACGGTCGGCGCGCAGGCGCTGGGCGCGCGGCCTGCCGCGCCTTCAGGCGCAGGACAGGCGCATCGATTCGATCCGCCCGCCGAAGCCGAGCTTCTCGACCAGGCCGGGCTCGCGGCTGTTCGGCTGGAAGCCGACCGAGCGCGCCGAAAGCAGCTGCTTCTCGTAGACGATCAGCGTCGCCCGCGGTCCGGTGACGATGCTCTTGACGTCGCGCCTGAGCTGGCGCGCGCTGCCGCGGTCGAGGGAGGTCAGCTCGACCGGGCCGATCAGGGTCAGCGAGTCGCCGCTGAAGTTGCGCTCGTCGTAGAAGGAAACCCAGCAGCCGGCGCGCATCTGGTCGGCGGCGCCCGAGGTGGGCAGGACGACGACAGCAGTGTCGACGTCTGCCCCGCCGCCGCCATAGCCCGAGGAGCTGCGCGTGCCGCCGCCGCCCATCGACGTGCAGGCGCCGAGCGCCGTGATGGCGAGGGTGGCGAGGAGGGTGGTGATGCGGCGTGGGGCCATGGTGTTCTCGTGAAGTGGTGGAGGGTTCGCCGACCCCGGCGACTGGCGTGCCCGCGCGTCGGGCCTACCCATGACGGCGGCCCCCGGAAATTTTTTTCGGTGCTTAGGAAGCGTCAAGGCCGCCGCGGTTGCCGGCGTCCCCGTGATGCAGGAGCAGCGTCATCAGCACGGCGGAATCAACGCGCGCGGCGAGCGAATAGGGCTGGCCGGCGGGCAGGACGACGAGCTGGCCCGGCCCGAGGCGGCGCGCGCCGCCCG
>JBDSLQ010000366.1:0-2899 GCA_039916285.1 Caldimonas sp. | reverse complement strand
TCCGTGGTCGGGCCATCGGGCGGGCCGGCAGCGGTCGCCGCGCGCTTCCCCGAGCCGCAGGTCACATTCGGGACGCCGGCGTTCGAGCCGGGGCGGACGGGCTTCACGACCAACGAGGAGCTCGGCGCCATCGTCCACGGGCTGGCGCGAAGCGCGGCGATCGGCGAGCACAGCAGCGAGGTCACCGTGATCCCGCTCGGCGCCTCGCAGGCGGGCGCGCCGATCGAGGCGCTGGCGTTCACTCGGCCCGTGCCGCCCGGCTCGGTTGCCGGTATCGCGATCTCGGCGGCAACCGCGCCGCGCCGTCCGACCGTCGTCGTCCTCGCCGCCCAGCACGGCGACGAGCCGGCGGGCACCGAAGCGCTCATCGTCCTCGCCCAGGAGCTCGCCGCCGGCCGCTTGCCCGGCGTGCTGGATCGCGTCGACGTCGTTTTGCTGCCGCGCGCCAACCCCGACGGGGCGGCGGCGTTCAGGCGCGAAGCGGCCGACGGCAGCGACATCAACCGCGACCACCTTCTTCTGCACACGCCGGAAGCGCGCGCGATCGCCGAGCTGATGGCGAGCTTCGCGCCGCTGGTCGTCCTCGATCTGCACGAGTACCCGGTCGGCGGCGCCTTCACCGCAAAGTTCGGCGGCGTGCAGCGCTTCGATGCCTTGCTGCAGTACGCGATGACGGGCAACCTGGCGCCATTCGTCACCAAGGCCGCGGAAGAGTGGTTCCGTCAGCCGCTGCTCGCGAGCCTGCGCAAAGCCGGGCTCAGCGTCGACTGGTACGCGACGGCCTCGGCCGATCCCGCCGACCGCACGCTCTCGATGGGAAGCGTCGCGCCGCAGGTCGGGCGCAACGCGGTCGGCCTGCGCAACGCCGTTAGCCTGCTCGTCGAGACACGCGGCGGCGGCCTCGGCCGCGTCGATCTCAAGCGCCGCGTGCAAGCCCACCTGGTGGCCGCGACCACGGTGTTGGCGAGCGCCGCGGGGCACGCCGACGACCTCACCAAGCTGCGCCAGTTCGTCGATCGCGAGACCATCGCCTTCGCGTGCCAGGGACAGGTCGTCATCGAGGCCGCGCCCACGCCGAGCGAGTACGGCTACACGGTGATCGACCCGAGCAGTGGCGAGATCCGCCGCCTCACGGTGGCGTGGGAATCGGCGCTGCAGCTGCGTACGCTGAAGAGCCGGTCCCGGCCATGTGGCTACTGGCTGGCACCCGGGCAGACCGAGGCGGTGCGGCGCCTGCGCCTGCTCGGCGTCGAGGTCCGCCAGATCGACGAGCTCGGCGAGCTGCGTGCCGAGGGCTACCGCGAGATCGGTCGAGAGGCGGTCGCCGGCGGGCCCGCGGCGAACGCGGGCGCAGCGATGCGGCTCAAGGTGCAGACGCAGCCGGCGCTGCTCGACGTCGCCGCCGGCGGCTTCTACGTCTCGCTCGAGCAGCCGCTCGCCCACCTTGCAGTCGCCGCCCTCGAACCCGAAGCGCCGGCGAGCTTCGCCGCCAACGGCGTCATCACCGATCTCGCCAGCGAAGCGCGTATTCTCGTGCGGCCGCAGATCCGCACGACGGCGGTGCCCTGACCGTTGTAAGGATCGCCGCGACGGGGCCGACTCGTCACCACGCCACCGGAGATCCTCGCGCATGGACATCGAAGCAACCGCGCCACCCGCCGCCGCCGACGCCCGAGCTGCGCGCCGGATCTACCGGCACCGCCTGCCGGTGCGGCTGATGCACTGGATCAACGTCGTCTGCCTGACGGTCCTGCTGATGAGCGGCCTCAACATCTTCAACGCCCACCCGGCCCTCTACTGGGGCCGCGAGTCGACCTTCGCCGCGCCCTGGGTCTCGTTCGGCACGCGCGACACGCCGGCCGGGCCGATCGGCTACACGCGCATCGCCGGCCACGAGTTCGACACCACCGGCGTGCTCGGCCTTTCGTCCTCGCCCGACAACGGCAACCCGACGGCGCGCGCGTTTCCGTCGTGGGCGACGATCCCGGGCGGCCAGTGGCTGGCGATGGCGCGCCACTGGCACTTGTTCTTCGCCTGGATCTTCGTCATCAACGGCGTCCTCTACCTGCTCTACACGATCTTCAGCAGGCACTTGAAGAGGGATCTCGTGCCGACGCGCGAGGAGCTCCGAAACATCGGCCGCTCGATAGTCGACCACCTCAAGTTCAAGCACCCGACCGGCGATGCGGCGACCCGCTACAACGTGCTGCAGAGCCTGACCTACCTGATCGTCATCTTCGGCCTGCTGCCGCTGGTCGTCGTCTGCGGCCTGGCGATGTCGCCGCGGCTCGACGCCGTCTTCACCGGCTGGGTCGACTTGCTCGGCGGCCGCCAGTCGGCGCGCACGCTCCACTTCCTCGCCGGCTTCGGCCTGCTGCTGTTCGTCGTCGTCCACGTCGTCGAGGTGATCATCGCCGGGGTCTGGAACGAGATGCGGTCGATGGTCACCGGCTGGTACACGATTCCCGGCGATCACGCCAGTAAGGAGGCGCAGCCATGACCCAGACCTTCACCCTGATGCGCGCGCAACAGCGCGGTCGCCGCCATCTGCTGCGCGGCGCGGTGGCGGCGGCGGGCTCGGCGATGCTCGCCGGCTGCGATCGACTGTCGCGCAACGAGTCGTTCGTCGAGACCTTGAAAAGCGCGCAGCACCTGAGCCGGGCGGCGCAGAAGATCGTCGCGCCGCGGCAGGCGATGGCGCAGGAGTTCAGCCCGGCCGACGTGGCGCAGACCTTTCGCAGCAACGGCACGCTCGATCCCGGCGACGCCGACTACGTCGCCCTGCGCAACGCCGGCTTCGCCGGCTACAGGCTCGCGGTCGGCGGCCTGGTCGCGCGGCCCGCCGAGTTCAGCCTGGAGCAGCTCAAGGCGATGCCGGCCCGCACCCAGATCACGCGCC
>JBDSLQ010000365.1:0-6391 GCA_039916285.1 Caldimonas sp. | reverse complement strand
CGCCGAAAGGCACCGGGCCGGCGCCGGTCTCGGCAAGGCGCGCCTCGCTGCTGTCATCGACCAGCCGCATCTCCAGCGTTGCGGTGCGGCCGATGATGTCCTTGGCCTTGGCCGTGTCCTGCACGCCCGGCAACTGGACGACGACGCGGTCGGCGCCCTGCTGCTGGATCACCGGCTCGGCGACGCCGAGCTCGTTGACGCGGTTGTGCAGCGTCGTGATGTTCTGCGTGATCGCCGCCGACTGGACGCGCTGGGCGGCGTCCGGCTTGAGGTTGCCGGCAAGCTTCCAGTCGACGCCCTCCTGGCTCTCGACCCAGTCGAAATCGGTGAGCTGGTCGATCAGCACCGCGCGCGCCGCGGTCAGCGCGGGCTGGTCGCGGAAGCGGACGACGACGCCGTTGCCGTCGCGGGCGATGCCGGTGTGGCGGACGTTCTTGTCGCGCAGCAAGGTGCGCACGTCGCCGGCAGTGGAATCGGCCTTCTTGGTGAGCGCCGCTTTCATGTCGACCTGCATCAGGAAGTGGACACCGCCGCGCAGGTCGAGGCCCAGGTACATCGGCAACGCGTGCAGCGCCGTCAGCCAGCGCGGCGAACGCGACAGCAGGTTGAGGGCGACGATGTAGGTCGGATCGTTCGGGTCGGGGTTGAGCGCGGCGCCGATCGCGTCCTTGGCCTTCCTCTGCGCGTCGAGGTCGGCAAAGCGCGCCTTGACGGAGTTGCCGTCGTATTGCACGAAGTCGGGCTGCAGGCCGGCCTTGACGAGGATGCTCTCGATGCGCGGCGCGAGCGAAGCGTCGAGCTTGACCGTGACCTTGCCGCTCGAGACCTGGACCGCGGGCGCCTCGCCGAACAGATTCGGCAGCGTATAGATCAGGCCGACCAAGAGCGCGATCACCATGACCGCGTACTTCCAGATCGGATACCGGTTCACGCCTGCGCCTCCGTCGGAGCCGGGGAAGAAGCCGAAGCGAGCGGGTCGCGCAGTAGGTTCGCTCCCGGCTTCACTTGACCGTGCCTTTGGGCATCACCTGGACGACCGCCGAGCGCTGGACCTGTATCTCGACGCCGCTCGCGACCTCGACGCCGACGAAGGTGTCGCCCATCTTCGACACCTTGCCGAGGACGCCGCCGGAGGTGACGACCTCGTCGCCCTTGGCGAGCGCGTCGATCATCGCCTTGTGCTCCTTCTGCCGTTTCATCTGCGGCCGGATCATCACGAAGTAGAGCACCACGAACATCAGGACCAGCGGCAGCATGCCGCCGAGTCCGCCGAGACCGCCCAGGGGATCGGCGGAGCCGGTGGCCGCGGGAGCGGCCTGTGCGAAAGCTTGGGAAATGAACACGGTGGAGATCCTCTCGATGCGCGGCAGCGGGTGGCCGGCCAAAACCGGCGAATTGTAAATCGCTGCGTTGACTCAGACGGCCGGGAGGGCCGCGCGGCCCAACGCGGACGCCGCCACCTCCTGCGTCGTGGCCGCCGGGACGGCGACGAGGCGCAGCAGCGTGATCTCCGACGGCGCGCCGAAGCGTTTCGGCGGCCCCCAGTAGCCGGTGCCCCGACTGGTGTAGACCCACATCCGGCGCCACCGGTGCAGCCCGGCGGTGAACGGTTGTTGCAGGCGGACGAGGAAGTTCCAGGGCAGAAACTGGCCGCCGTGAGTGTGGCCGGAAAGCTGCAGGTCGAATCCTGCCGCCTCGGCGGCGGTGGCGCTGCGGGGCTGGTGCGCGAGAAGCAGGCGCACGGCGCCGGCGGGGCTTCCCGCCAGTGCCGCGGCGGGGTCACTTGCGCGGCCGCGGTCGAAGTGAGCGGCGCTGAAGTCGGTAATGCCGGCGACGACGAGCTGGGCGTCGCCGCGGCGGACGACGACGTGCTCGTTGATCAGAACGCGCAGGCCGAGGTGGCGAAGCTGGCGCACCCACGCGTCGGCGCCGGAGTAGTACTCGTGATTGCCGGTGACGAAGAAGCTGCCTTCCTTCGAGCGCAGGCCGGCGAGCGGCGCGACGTCGTCGGCGAGGTCGGCGACCGAGCCGTCGACGAGGTCGCCCGTGATCGCGACCAGGTCGGCGTCGAGCGCGTTGACGGTCGCGACGATCGCCTCGACGAAGGGACGCTTGATCGTCGGCCCGACGTGGACGTCGCTGACCTGGGCGATGGTGAAGCCGTCGAGCCCGGCCGGCAAGCCGGCCACCGGCACATCGACGCGGACGACCCGCGCCGTGCGGCGGGCGTTGACGAAGCCCCATAGCGTCACGAGCACCGCGGCGATGGCGACCGCGCGTGCCGACGGGACGGTCAAGGCGGCGAGATCGATGGTGCCGGGGCGCACCGCGCCGACCACAGCGCCGACAAGCAACGCGAGGTCGCGCCCGAGGCTGAGGACGAGCAGCGACGAGAAGAAGCCCATGCACACGAGCCCGACCCAGGCGAGCAGCGCCGCGCGGCGACCCCGGGCGCCGCGCCGTGCGCCGAGACCGTGAGGCAGCGTCAGCGCCGACACGGCGAGGACAAGAGCGAGCGCGACGCCGGCCGGGACCGAGCCGAGCGCCGGAACCAGTCGCCAGCCGACGAAGGCGTGAAGGAGGAACGAGATCGCCTGCAGCGGCATCGGGTGCATGTGGGTGCGCGGCCGCTGCCTTCAATACACAGTGGCAATCAGGCCCGGACGACGAGCGCGCCGAGCGCCAGCAAGCCCAGCGCGAGCGCCGCCAGCGCATCGCCAGCGATCATGCCTCCGCCGAACAGCGAGGTGCTCGTCATGTCCGACGGAAGCTCGCCGTCGTTGCCCTGGATGGCGCATTTGGCCGCCGCATCGCGGTCCCTGCGCCGCGCCGCGCGCGCGTCGATGAGGCTGGCGACGACGCCACCCGCGCCGAGCCAGAGCGACGTCGCCAGGTTGACGAAGCCGCCGAAGGAAAGCGCGTACGGCGACGACAGCACCGTCGAGTCGAGAACGAAGTCGACAGCACCGCCGGCGCGCGTCCTCTTGTAGCGCTGCCAGCGCTCGCTCGCGAACCAGAGCTTGCGGACGAGCTCGATCAGGAGGCCGGTGCCGACCCCGATCCAGATGGCGGTGCGCTGGTAGGGCTTGTCGTCGGTGAGGGTCTTCAGGATGCCGACGAACTTGAACGTCATCGCCGCGTTCCATTGCGCCGGCTGCTGCCCTTCGGTCATTGCCGTCTGGTCGAGCAGCAGCACCGGATACGCGGCCATGAAGAGGCGCGCGAAGCCCACGGCAAGCAGCGCGCCGACGAAGATTCCCGCGACCTGGTAGCGGAACTGCATGACGCGGTCGGTGCCGAGCCGCGCGCCGGTCGATCGGTCCTGCTGCATGTCGCAGGCGACGCTGGTGGAGACGAGGAGCACCGCGCCCGCCATCAAGCCGACGGCCGGGTCCGTGAGGCCGATCGCCGCGAGGATGACGATCGAGACGACGAACGCCGACGAGATCGGATTCGAGTCGCTGATGCCGAGCGAGATACCGTTGACGAGCGCGAACACGCAGACGAGAAACAGCGCCATCACAAGGTAGAGCACCGGTTGCTGAAGGACGAGGTGGCCCACGGCGACGACCGCCGCACCCCAGGCGATCGACCAGATCACGAGGCGAACCGTGTGGACACGGCGCCAGCCGTGTACGGCGACGTCTTCGCCCTGCGCGCCCGGCGCCCCGGCGGTCTCGCGCCACCGTTTCAGCGCGCGCGTGAAGATGAGCCCCATGTCGATGATCGCCGCGCCCATGATCCAGCCGAGCCCGATGAGGAACATGATCTTGCGCGGCGGGTCGCCGGCCTGCAGCCAGCCGATCGAGACGAAGTACGGCTTCAGAGCGAGGCCGAGCACGCCCCCGGTCACCGCCGCGAGGCCGATGCGCGCGCCGACCACCATGCCGGCGCCGAAGGTCGAGGTCGAGAGCTCGATCGTTCCGAGGATCGCGACCTTCGCCGCGGCGAAGCCGCCGACGAGCCCGCTCGCGACGCCGCCGCCGAGCAACGCAACGGAGCGCCGCAGCAGCACCGGGTCGGTGAGCGCGCGCAGGATGTTGGCGACGGCGAGGCCCGACGGGAAGACCAGCTTCATGCGGTCGACCAGGATCGGCGTGTAGAGCATGCCGACGCCGACGCCGAACATGCCGATCGTCAGCAGGTACAGGACGAGCTGCCACATCGGCGGCTGCGGCAGGCCGAGCCAGACCATCGCCTGGATCAGCACGCCCATCGCGCTCATGCCGGCGACCGACGCGGCCGCGGTCTGGATGTAGTTGGCGCCGTGCTTGCCCTCGACGCCGTAGCCGTAGGTGACAGTCGAGCCGAGCAGGCCGGCGAGCACCTGGCCGCCGACGAAGAAGCCGATCGAGAAGTTCATGTACGCCGCCGTCAACCCGCCGAGCGGGCCGAGGACGAGGATGCCGAGCGCGAGCAGCAGCGCGTGGTAGCGCCAGGTTCCCGGCGCCGGCAACCAGCGCCAGCGTGGCGCGGCGACGGCGGCGCCCGGCGAGGCGAACGGGATCGCGCTCATGGGGAAGGCGCCATGCGAGGATCCTTCGGCCCCGGGGTCTGCCGGCGCAGGTTGAGCAGGTTGGCGACGAGGATCAGCCCGGCGCCGACCACGGTGTAGAGATCGATCCGCTCGCTGTAGACGAGCCATCCGGCCAACGCCGTGAGCGGCACGCGCAGGAAGTCCATGGGAACGATCATCGTCGCGTCGGCATGGCGCAGCGCCTGCGTCATGCAGTAGTGCGAGTAGGTGCCGCACACGGCGATGACGCCGATCCAAGGCCAGGCCTGCGCCGTCGGCGTGCGCCAGACAAGCGCCGCCGGGACGATGCCGATCACCGACTGGACGACGAGCATCCAGAAGATGATCGCGACGACGCTCTCGGTCGTCGTCAGCGACTTGACGAGAATGATCGAGATCGCGAAGCCGACCGCGGCGGCCAGCGCGATGAGCTGGCCCGGATCGACGTGCTCGATCCCCGGCCTGACGATGACGGCGACGCCCACCAGGCCGAGCGCGACGGCGACGATTCGCGCCGCGCCGAGGCGCTCGCCGAGAAAGGCGACCGCGAGCAGCGCGGTCCAGATCGGCATCGTGAACTCGATCGCGACGACCTGCGCGATCGGGATCAGGGTGAGGGCAAAGAACCAGCCGAACTGGGCGACGTAGTGCACGCTATTGCGGGCGACGTGCTGGCCGAGCCGCGCCGTGCGCATGGCGGCAAGCCCGCCGCTCGCGTGCAGCAGCGGCCAGAGCAGCAAGAAGCCGAGCACCGAGCGCATCTCCATGATCTGGAAGACGTGCAGCGTGCGCGTCGCCTCGCGCCCGGCCACGGCCATGACGACCATCGCCGTCAGCCAGCCGACCATCCAGGCGGCGGCCTTGCGCGACGAGGCGGTGGCGGGCGGCATGGCGGCGATTCTGGCCCAGCGCCTCGGCGCAAGGCGCGCTTCGGCACCGACTGCGCCGCGCCGTGAGGCGAGCGCCTCGGCTTGCGACGATGATGCGAAGGCCGCGCACGTTCGTGCGTGCCCGGAGACCTCATGACCACCTCGTACGACGCGATCGTCATCGGCAGCGGCCAGGCAGGCCCCTTCCTCGCGGTCAAGCTCGCGCAGGCCGGGATGAAAACGGCGCTGATCGAGCGCGAACACCTCGGCGGCACCTGCGTCAACGAGGGCTGCACTCCGACCAAGACCCTCGTCGCCAGCGCGCGCACGGCGCACGTCGCGCGTCGCGCCGGGGAATACGGTGTCCGCATCGAGGGCGCCATCAAGGTCGACATGAAAGCGGTAAAGGAGCGCAAGGATCGCGTCGTCGCCGCTTCGATCCGCGGCCTCACGACATGGATAGACGGCACTCCCGGCCTGACACTGTTGTGGGGGCACGCGCGCTTCGTCGCGGCGAACGCGATCGAGGTGGGCGGAGCAAGGCTGGAGGCGCCGCGGATCTTCATCAACGTCGGCGGCCGGCCGGTGCTGCCGCGATGGGACGGGATCGCCAGCGTGCCGGTCCTGACCAACGTCTCGATGATGGCCGTCGACATCCTGCCCGAACATCTGATCGTCGCCGGCGGCAGCTACATCGGCCTCGAGTTCGCGCAGATGTACCGCCGCTTCGGTG
Organism: Caldimonas sp.; assembly: GCA_039916285.1. GTDB lineage: Bacteria > Pseudomonadota > Gammaproteobacteria > Burkholderiales > Burkholderiaceae_C > Schlegelella_A. Next base: position 273 of record JBDSLQ010000365.1, on the reverse strand, counting down.
CCCGCGTGACGGTGATCGAGTACGGCGACCGCCTGATCGCGCGCGAGGACCGCGAGGTCTCGGCCGAGGTGCAGGCGATCCTCGAGCGCGAGGGGGTCGCCTTCCACTTCTCGGTGCAGAGCGCGCAGGTGGCGCCGGGCGAAGGCGGTCGCGGCGTGCGGGTGTCGTTCGGCGCCGGCGCCGAAGCGCGCGTCGTCGCAGGCAGCCACCCTGCTCGCCGCGGTCGGCAGGAAGCCCAACACCGACGACCTCGGCCTCGACCAAGCGGGCATC
>JBDSLQ010000364.1:0-3658 GCA_039916285.1 Caldimonas sp. | reverse complement strand
GCGGCAGCGGGCGCTGACCAGCCTCGTTCCGCTGGCCCTCGTGCTGGCGGCCTGGCAGCTCGCCTCGAGCACCGGGCTCCTGCCCAAGTCGGTGCTGCCGCCGCTGGCGGACGTGTTCCGGGCGCTGTACGCGCTCGTGCGCAGCGGCGAGATCTTCCCGCACACCGCGGCCTCGTTCATGCGCGCCGGCATCGGCTTCCTCACCGCCGTGGTCGTCGGCATCGCCCTCGGCATCACGATGGCGCGGGTGCGCACGGTGCAGCTCGCGGTCGAGCCGATCCTGCTCCTGATCTACCCGGTGCCCAAGCCGGCGCTGATTCCGCTCTTCATGATCTGGCTCGGCATCGGCGACTTCTCCAAGATCGCGGTGATCGCGCTGGCCTGCCTGCTGCCGGTCGTCGTCGCCACCTTCAACGGCGCGCGCAGCGTCGACCCGATCCTGATCTGGTCGGCGCGGGCGCGCGGCACCTCGGAGCGGCGCCTGCTCTGGCGCGTGGTCCTGCCGGCGATCGCGCCACAGATCGCCACCGGCGTGCGCACCGCGATCGCGATCGCCATCATCGTCCTCGTCAGCTCGGAGTTCCTGTCCGCCCAGGAAGGCCTGGGCTACCTGATCTCGAACTACGGCGGCGTCGGCACCGACGACGCGATGCTCGCGGTCGTGCTCTGGCTGGCGGCCATCGGCTACCTGCTCGACCGGCTCTACCTGGCGGCGCTGCGCCACTTCATGGCCTGGCATGCATTCGCCCACTGAGCTCGGGCGCGGCCAGGCGGCGCTGGCGCGCATCCTGCCCATCGGCGCGTTCCTGCTCGCCTGGGAGCTCGTCACCCGCACCGGCCTGGTCAATCCCTTCGTCTTCCCGCCGGTGACCGAGATCGTCATCCGCTGGTTCACGCTGATCGCCAACGGCTCGGTCTTCTGGCCGCTCTGGAACACATTCTGGCGCTCGCTCCTCGGGCTCGCGGCGGCCATCGCCGTGGGCGTGCCGCTCGGCATCCTGATGGGCCGGGTGCGCTGGGCCGAGTGGTTCTTCGAGCCGCTCTTCTCGTTCGCCTTCCCGCTGCCGAAGATCGCCCTGATCCCGCTCTTCGTGACCTGGTTCGGCCTGTTCGACCTGTCCAAGGTGATGCTGATCTTCACCGACTGCCTGTTCCCGCTGGTCGTCTTCACCTACCACGGCGCCAAAGGCGTGAGCCACATCTACATCTGGTCGGCGCAGGCGCGCGGCACCGGCCCCTGGCGGATGCTGTGGCGGGTGGTGCTGCCGCTGTCGCTGGCCTCGATCTACGACGGGATCCAGGTGGCGGTGGTGGTCGCCCTGCTGGTGGCGGTGGTCACGGAGATGGTCTCGGGCGGCAGCGGCCTCGGCTTCACGATGATCCGCGCCTACCGCCTCGGCGACGTGCGCACCGCCTTCGCGACGCTGCTCACGATCTCGCTGATCGGCTTCGCGCTGTACCGCCTCGCCCAGGCGCTGCGCGGCCGGCTCCTCTCCTGGCACACGACCGAGAGCTGACCGCCCGCAGCCATTGACAAAGCCGGCGACCCGTAAATAATGAACTTCATTCAGTTGTGACGGACGGACCCTCTATGCAGCCTGCAGCGTTCCGCACGATGGAGACCAACCCGGCCAAGCTGACCGGCCTCTACGCCGAGCAGTTCCGGCTCTCGGCCGTCAAGCCGGGCGAGACGATCGCGATCGTCTCCGACCTCGGCACCCGGCGCAGCTACATCGAGGCGGCTTTCGCCGCTGCCGGCGAGCTCGGCGCCGACATCTACGAGCTCTGCGTGAACTCCCTGCCGGGCTGGACCAACGTCGGCGTGCCGACCATCGGCCAGTGCAAGGGCACGCTCGAGGCAGTGGCCCAGGCCGACATGATCGTGATCTTCCACGTGCCGCTCTTCAGCAAGTGGCTGAAGACCGTGACCAATGGCGGCACGCGGGTCCTGATGATCATCGACGCGCCCGACCAGCTCGCGCAGCTGATGTCGCCGCCGGGCCTGAAGGAAGCCTGCAAGCACGCTGAGAAGCTGTACCAGGCGACCAAGCAGGTGCGCGTCACCAGCGCCGCGGGCACCGACCTGACCTGGAGCTGCGGCGAGTACCCGGTGATGACGCAGTGGGGCCGCGCCGACGAGCCGGGCCACTTCGACCACTGGGGCGGCGGCCACATCCACACCTTCCCGAACGAAGGCAGCGCCCACGGCACCGTCGTCTTCAGCCCCGGCGACATCGTCATCCTCCCGTTCTGCCGTTACGTGGTCGACCGGGTCGAGCTCACCGTTCGCGAAGGCCATGTCGTCGACATCGCCGGCGGGTTCGATGCCAAGCTGATGAGCGACTGGCTGCGCGACGGCAAGGCGAGCGACGGCGACCGCGACCCCTACGCGGCGTCGCACCTCGGCTGGGGCCTCAACCCGCAGGCGCTCTGGTACGGCATGGCGTTGAACGGCGACGTCCCGGAGGTCTCGCGCGCCGCGGCGCGAACCTTCCCCGGAAACTTCCTGTTCTCGACCGGCCCGAACTCGCAGGGCGGCGGCAAGCGCACCACGCGCGGCCACTACGACGTGCCGATGCGCGACTGCACGATCGAGCTCGACGGCAAGCGCATCATCGATGCGGGCCGGCTCGTCGATCCGGCGATGGTGGTGGAACGGGTGCGCCGCTGATGCTCGAGTACTTTCCCGGCCACTACTCGTGGAACCTGGGCGTGATGATGGCGGTGCAGCTCGGCGGCGAGCTCACCGAGATCGACGGCGCGTGCCGGCCGTTGCGGCCGCTCGCCGACAAGCCCAAGGAGGACCCGGAAGCAGGCGCGGCCTGGATCGCCGCGTGGTCGGGGCTCGCCGGAAAGCTGCAGGGCTTCGCCGCCCGCGACGAGGCCGCCGGCCATGCCGAGTCGGCCGGCCGCAAGTACCGGCGGGCCTGCATCTACTGGTTCACCGCCGAGCGCATGACGAGTCACAGGCGCCCGGAGAAACGCGCGCTCTACGACGCCATGATGGCGTGCTTCGCGAAGAGCGTCGAGCTGCGCCGGAAGCCGATCGAGTTCGTGACGATTCCCTACGAGGGCACGACGCTGCCCGCCCTCTTCCATCGCGCGCCGGGCGGCGGGCCGCGCCCGGCGATGATCCACTTCGACGGATTCGACGTGACCAAGGAATGGATGTCGCTCTGCGGCATCGCCGATGAGTTCGCGCGGCGCGGCGTCTCCACGCTAATGATCGACCACCCGGGCATCGGCGCCGCGCTGCGCCTGCAGGGCCTGCCGATGAACCCCGAGAGCGAGCGCTGGGCGAGCGCCGCGCTCGACTGGCTCGAGCAGCGAGACGACGTCGACGCGAGGCGGGTCGGCGTCGTCGCGATGAGCCTCGGCGGCTACTACGCGCCGCGTGCCGCCGCCTTCGAGCCCCGCCTGGCCTGCTGCGTCGCCTGGGGCGCGCGCTGGGACAACGCCGGCTCGCACGGCCGCATGCTGCGCGACGCCTCGGTAGCGCGCTCGGTCACCGGCTGGCTCGATCACGCGCTCTGGTACTACGGCGCAGCAAACGCCGACGAGGCCGAGAAGAAGATCGCGAGGATGACGCTCGAAGGCGTGGTCGACCGGATCACCTGCCCGCTCCTCGTCGTGCACGGCGCGAACGACCGCCAGGTGC
>JBDSLQ010000363.1:0-3749 GCA_039916285.1 Caldimonas sp. | reverse complement strand
CGCAGTTCGACCCGATCCTGCTGCGTCCGGTCGACGAGCTCGAGCTGACGGTGCGGTCGGCGAACTGCCTGAAGGCCGAGAACATCTACTACATCGGCGACCTGATCCAGCGCACCGAGACCGAGCTTCTGAAGACCCCGAACCTCGGCCGCAAGTCATTGAACGAGATCAAGGAAGTGCTGGCGTCGCGCGGGCTCACGCTCGGCGCGCGCCTGGAGAACTGGCCCCCGCAAGGCCTCGACAAGCGCTAGCGCGCAAGTCGGTGCACCCGCCAGTACCTGACACGGCTGGCGGTCTACAACAGGAAAGGAAAGCACCATGCGTCACGGACACGGGCTCAGAAAGCTCAACCGCACGAGCGAGCACCGCCTTGCGATGCTGCGCAACATGTGCGTCTCGCTGCTCCAGCACGAGGCGATCAAGACGACCTTGCCGAAAGCCAAGGAGCTGCGTCGCGTCGTCGAGCCGCTCATCACGCTCGCCAAGGAACCGACGCTCGCCAACCGCCGCCTGGCCTTCGACCGCCTGCGCGACCGCGCCATCGTCACCAAGCTGTTCGCCGAGATCGGTCCGCGCTACCAGGCTCGCCCGGGCGGCTACACGCGGATCCTGAAGATGGGCTTTCGCGTCGGCGACAACGCGCCGATGGCATTCGTCGAGCTCGTCGACCGCCCTGCACCGGTCGAGACCGAAGCCCCCACCGAAGCGTCCTGACCTGGTCGCGCGGAGGGCGCACGGCATGCCGGAGCCGCTCCTTCGCATCTCGCATCTGACCAAGAAGTTCGGCGACACGACCGTCGTCGACGATCTTTCGCTCGAGATCATGCCGGGCGAATGTCTCGGCGTGATCGGCCCGAACGGCGCCGGCAAGACGACCACGATCCGCGTCTGCCTGGGACTGACGGGCGCCGACGCCGGCACCGTAGAGGCGTTCGGCCTGCCGCTGCCGGCCGAGGTGAGAAAGGCCAAGGAGCGGATCGGCGTCGTCACCCAGTTCGACAGCCTCGACCCCGACTTCACCTGCGTCGAGAACCTGCGCGTATACGGCGCGTATTTCGGCCTGTCGCGCGCGACCATCGACGAGCGCGTGCCCAAGCTGCTCGAGTTCGCGGCCTTGCAGTCGAAGGCCAACGCCAAGCCCGGCGAGCTGTCGGGCGGCATGAAGCGCCGCCTCTCGCTCGGCCGCGCCCTGGTCAACGACCCGGACCTGCTTCTCCTCGACGAGCCGACGACCGGCCTCGACCCGCAGGCGCGCCATCTGATGTGGGAACGGCTGCAGAACCTGCTCCAGCAGGGCAAGGCGATCCTGCTGACGACCCACTTCATGGACGAAGCCGAGCGCCTGTGCGATCGATTGATCGTCCTCGACCACGGCAGGAAGATCGCCGAGGGGACGCCGAGGAAGCTGATTGCCGAGCACCTCGAGAGCGACGTCGTCGAGGTCTACGGCGACGGCGCGGCCGAAGCGGGCCGCCGGCATTCCGCGTTCGCCGAGCGCGTCGAGACGAGCGGCGAGACGGTCTTCTTCTATCTGCGCGAGCCCAAGCGTCTGCTCGACGCGCTCGCCCCCGACCATTCGATCCGCTACCTGCATCGGCCGGCGAACCTAGAGGATCTTTTCCTCAAGCTCACCGGCCGGCAGATTCGCGACGACGCCTGAACGGAGGCTCCCGTGCTCGTCTCCCGCTACGCCGCTCCCCGGGTCACGTCCCGATTCTGGCCGGTCGTGATGCGAAACCTCCTGGTCTGGAAGAAGCTCGCCGGGGCAAGCATCCTGGGCAACATCGCCGAGCCGCTGATCACGCTGGTCGCATTCGGCTACGGCGTCGGCTCGCTCATCGGCGCGGTGGGCGGCATGCCGTACATCGAGTACCTCGCGTCCGGCAGCGTCGCCGCCGCGGCCGCACTCGCCGCTACCTTCGAGGCGCTCTACTCGGCGTATTCGCGCATGGCGGTGCAGAAGACGTGGGACTCGATCCTGAACGCGCCGGTCGCGCTCGACGACATCGTCTTCGCCGAGATGCTGTGGGCGGCGATCAAGGCGCTGTTCTCGTGCGCTGCGATCCTGGTCGTCATCTTCCTGCTCGACATCAGCCGGGCGCCGAGCATGCTGCTCGCGCTGCCGGTGCTCGGCCTGGTCGGAATCACCTTCGCTTCGCTGGCCCTGGTCTTCAACGCCCTCGCCAAGGGCTACGAATTTTTCACGTACTACTTCACCCTCGTCGTCACGCCCATGACTTTCCTGTCGGGCGTGTATTTTCCGATCGCCCAGATGCCGCCGTGGCTGCAAGGCATCGCCCAGGTGCTGCCGCTCAAGGCTGCCGTCGATCTGGTTCGACCCCTCGTTCTGGGCAACATTCCCGCCGATCCGCTCGGGCCGCTCCTGATCCTGACGGGATACGCATGCAGCGGCTACTATCTGGCGCTGGTGCTCACCCGGCGGCGGTTTTTCGGATAGCGGCCGTTTTCGTAAGCCGCTCCCGCCCGGCGCCGACTCAGTCTCATGCAGGCACGACACACCGCCCCGGCCCCCGCCGCCTGGTCCCCGCCGGCGTCGATGGCGTTGCGTTTCATCTTGACAACGGTCGTGCTGCTGGCGGCGGTGGCCTTGCACCCGGCGCGCGCCGCCGAAGACGAGTTCCTGGAGCCCGAGAAGGCTTTCCGGTTTTCGGCCAAGCCTCGAGACGCCAAGTCGATCGAGGTGACCTTCGCGGTCGCGCCCGGCTACTACCTCTACCGCGAGCAGTTCAAATTCGCGGCCGACGGGGCGACGCTGGGTGCGCCGACGGCACCGGCAGGCAAGGTCAAGTACGACGAAACGTTCCAGAAGAACGTCGAAACCCACCGCAGCGCGCTCACGATCCTGGTCCCGGTCGAAAAGGCAGGCACCGAGTTCCGCCTCGGAGTCACGAGCCAGGGTTGTGCCGATGCGGGCCTGTGCTATCCGCCGATGCAGAATGTCGTGACGATCTCGCTGACCGGTTTCGGCGGCACCGGCACGGCGCGCGTCGAGCCGCCCGGCTCGTTGCTTCCCGCGACTGCGACGGCGGCACTTCCCCTGGCGCTCACGTCGACCGCAACGGCGGCCACGCCGGAAGCGATCGGCATCGACGCCGTGCTGCGCGGCGGCTCGTTCTGGCCCATCGTCGGCGCGTTCTTCATCGCCGGCCTCCTGCTCTCGCTGACGCCTTGCGTGTTGCCGATGCTACCGATCGTCTCGTCGATCATCGTCGGCCAGGCCGGCACCGGCGCTGGACCGGCCCTCGCCGATGCGGGGGCGAGCGGCCGCAGCAGCTCGGTCGGCCTGTCGCGGCGGCGCGGTTTCGCGCTCGCCGCGTCGTACTCGTTCGGCATGGCAGTCGTCTACACCGCTTTCGGCGTGTTCGCCGGTCTGGCCGGCGAAGGCCTCGCCGCCGCCCTGCAGAACCCCTGGGTGCTCGGTGCCTTCGCCCTCGGCCTGGTCGCGCTCTCGCTGTCGATGTTCGGCGTCTACAACCTGCAGCTGCCGTCGTCGATCAGCTGCCGCATCAACGACGCTGCGCGAACCCTGCCGGGCGGAAAGGTCGCGGGCGTGTTCGCCATGGGCGGCGTCTCGGCGCTGATCGTCAGCCCGTGCGTCGCGGCGCCGCTCGCCGGCGCCTTGCTCTACCTGAGCCAGACGCGCGACGTCTGGCTCGGCGGCACCGCGCTCTTCTCACTCGCCGCCGGCATGAGCGTGCCCCTGCTCTTGATCGGCGCTTCGGCCGGAG
>JBDSLQ010000362.1:0-7005 GCA_039916285.1 Caldimonas sp. | reverse complement strand
CCGCCCGCATCGCCAGGCCGAGGGTCGTGAAGCGGAAGAAGGCCCAGAGCATGGTCAGCACGACGAGCGTGACGACGATGGCGCCGAGCTCGTGAGGAGACAGGAACTTCTGGCCGAACGGCGACTTCTCTGGAAACGGACTCGGAAAGACCTTGATGGTGTAGGTGAAGATCCATCCGGCAACGCTGTTGAAGATCACCAGCAGGCCGAGGAAGACGATCACCAGCTGCAGCGCCGAGCTGACGCGGATGTTGCGCATGATGACGTGCTGGATCGCCGCGCCGAGCACGAACGCGAAGGCGACGGTGAGCAAGAACGCGGCCCAGTACGGCACTCCGGCGTTGATCAGCGCCCAGGCGATGTAGGTCGAGAACATCGCCATCTCGCCCTGCGCGAAGTTGAGCAGGTGGGTCGCCTGGTGGATCATCACCAGGGCGAGAGCGAGGCTCGCGTAGATGCCGCCGGTGGCGAGCCCGGCAAGGATCTGGTGCACGAAGGTTTCCATGCTTCAGTACCCCAGGTACGACGCGCGCACCGCGTCGTTGTTCTTGACGTCGTCGGCGCTGCCGGAGAGGACCATCCGCCCGGTCTCGATCAGGTAGGCGTGGTCGGCAAGATCGAGCGCCATCGCCGCGTTCTGCTCGACCAGCAGGATGCTGACGCGCTCGCGCTCGTTGATCGTTTTCAGGATCTCGAACAGCTCGCGAACGATCAGCGGGGCAAGGCCGAACGAGGGCTCGTCGAGCAGCAGCAGCCGCGGCCTCAGCATCAGTGCACGCGAGACGGCGAGCATCTGCTGCTCGCCGCCGGAGAGCGTCCCCGCCTGCTGGTGGCGCCGCTCGGCCAGGCGCGGGAAGTAGCCGTAGATCCGCGCGAAATCTTCCTCGACCGCCGCCTTGTCCTTGCGGACGTAGGCGCCCAGACGCAGGTTCTCCTCGGTCGACAGGTGGACGAAAGTGCCGCGGCCCTCGGGCACGTGGGCGATGCCGAGGCGAACGATGTCCTCGGTCGCCTTGGCCTCGATGCGCTGGCCGTCGAAGGTGACCTCGCCCTGCGGCCGGATCATCGCGCAGAGCGCGCGCAGCGTCGTCGTCTTGCCGGCGCCGTTGGCGCCGAGCAGGGTCGTGATCGAGCCCTCGGCCAGGCCGAAGCTGATGCCGTGCAGGACGCGCGTCAGGCCGTAGCCCGCGTGCAGGTCGACGACGTCGAGGAGCGGCCTGCCCGTCGCGGCGGCTTCGCTCATGTCGGCGCCCCGAGGTAGGCCGCGATGACCTCCGGATGCGCGCGCACTTGGTCGGGCGTGCCGTCGGCGATCTTGCGCCCGAAGTTGAGCGCCACGACCTGGTCGGAGATGCTCATCACCAGGCTCATGTGGTGCTCGACCAGCAGCACCGTCGTGCGCAGGCGATCGCGGATGTCGCGGATCAGGCGGCCGAGGGTGTTGACCTCGTCGTGGTTGAGGCCGGCCGCGGGCTCGTCGAGCAACAGCAGCCTGGGATCGCTGGCCAGGGCGCGCGCCAGCTCGACGCGTTTTTGCATCGGAAAGGGCAACGCCGCCACCGGCGTCGCGGCGAGCGCCTCGAGGCCGACGAACCGGACCAGCTCGCGAGCGCGTTCGGTGGTGGCGCGCTCCTCGCGCGCGACCGCCGGAATGCGCAGGGCGTTCGCCACGTAGCCGCTCGAGGTGCGGCAATGGCGACCGACCATCACGTTCTCGAGGACGCTCATCTTCGCGAACAGGGCGACGTTCTGGAACGTCCGGCCGATGCCGAGCGCGGCGATGCGATGGCGCGGCAGCTGCAGGATCGGCTGGCCGTCGAAGCGGATCGACCCGTCGCATTCGTAGAGGCGCGACAGGCAATTGAAGAGCGTCGTCTTGCCGGCGCCGTTCGGCCCGATCAGGCCGGCGATCTGGCCCGCCTCGACGCCGAACGACACCTTGTCGAGGGCGACGATGCCGCCGAAGCGAACCGAGACGTCCGACACTTCGAGCAGGCGCTGGCTCGCCACCGGTCCTGCTTCCTGCGCCTGCGCATCGGCCATCGTCGTACCTGCAACTGACCCTGCCACCGCCGTTCTTCGGCGCGCATCGCGGCCGCCGACTTGATCGGCAATGTATCTGCGCCTGCGTGCCGAGGGGCGGCTGCGCGCTAGTGGCAAACCCTCGACGGTCCCCGCCTTTCGACCGTCAGTGCGCCTCGTCCCAGTTGGCACCGACGCCGACCTCGGCGACGAGCGGCACGGCGAGCGTCGCGACGCCGGCCATGATGCGCGGCACCGCCTCGCGCGCCCACGCCAGCTCGGCCTCGGGCACCTCGAAGACGAGCTCGTCGTGGACCTGCATGATCATCCGCGTCGCCTTGCCTTCCCGGTCGAGCGCGTCCTGGACCGCGATCATCGCCAGCTTGACGAGATCGGCCGCAGTGCCCTGCATCGGCGCGTTGATGGCCTGCCGCTCGGCGGCGCTCTTCCTCGGCCCCGGTTTCCTGATTTCAGGCAGGTGAACGCGCCGGCCGAAGAGCGTCTCGACCCAGCCGCGTTCGAGCGCCGATGCGCGCGTCTCGTCCATGTAGCGCTTGACGCCGGGATAGCGCGCGAAATAGCGCTCGATGTACGCGGTCGCGGCGCTGCGCTCGATGCCGAGGTTGGCGGCGAGGCCGAACGCGCTCATGCCGTAGATGAGGCCGAAGTTGATCACCTTGGCGTAGCGCCGCTGCTCGTGCGACACCTCGGGCACCGGCACTGCGAAGACTTCCGCCGCGGTGGCGCGGTGGATGTCGATGTTGCCGCCGAAGGCCGACAGCAGGCCGGCGTCGCCGGAGATGTGGGCCATGATCCTCAGCTCGATTTGCGAGTAATCGGCCGAAAGGATCTTGGCGCCCTCGGGCGCGATGAAAGCTTCGCGGATGCGCCGGCCCTCGGTGGTGCGGATCGGGATGTTCTGCAGGTTCGGGTCGTTGCTCGAGAGCCGCCCGGTGACCGCGACGGCCTGCGCGTAAGTCGTGTGGACGCGGCCGGTCTGCGGGTTGACCATCAGCGGCAGCTTGTCGGTGTAGGTGCCCTTCAGCTTCGACAGGCTCCGGTGCTCGAGCAGCTTGCCCGGCAGTGGATAGTCGGCGGCCAGCTCCTGCAGCACGTCCTCGTCGGTCGACGGCGCGCCGCTCGCCGTCTTGCGGCCGACCGGAAGGCCGAGCTTGCCGAACAGGATCTCGCCGATCTGCTTCGGGCTGCCGAGGTTGAACGGCTGGCCGGCGATGTCGTACGCCTCCTGCTCGAGCGCCGCCATTCGCTCGGCGAGCTCCTGGCTCTGGGCGGCGAGCAGCGCCGAGTCGATCAGCACGCCGATCCGCTCGATCCGGCCGAGCACCCGCGAGGTCGGCATCTCGATGCGCCGGTACACGTCGGCGAGGCCGGCTTCGGCCTCGATCGGCGGCCACATCGCCTGGTGCACGTGCAGCGCCATGTCGGCGTCCTCGCACGAGTACTCGGCGGCGCGCGAGACCTCGACCTGGGCGAACGGGATCTGGTTCGCGCCCTTGCCGCAGACGTCTTCGTAGGTGAGCGCGGTGCGGCCGAGGTGGCGAAAGGCCAGGCTCTCGAGCGTGTGCGCCTTGTGCGCTTCCCAGACGTAGCTCTCCAGCATCGTGTCGTGCAGGTAGCCGCGCACGTCGATGCCGAGCGCGGCGAAGACGTGGCCGTCGTACTTGGTGTTGTGGCCGACCTTGGCCGCGGCGGCGTTCTCGAGCCAGGGCTTCAGGCGCGCGACGACGGCGTCGAGCGGCAGCTGGTCGGGCGCGCCGGCATAGCTGTGCGCGACCGGGATGTAGCACGCCTCCCCCGGCGCGACCGAGAGCGAGAGGCCGACCAGGCGGGCGCGGATCGGATCGAGGGAATCGGTCTCGATGTCGAGCGCGGTGAGCCCCGCGGCGTCGATGCGGGCAAGCCAGGCATGGAGCGCGTCCATCGTCGTCACCGTCTCGTAGTGCTTGACGATCGGCTCGGACGGCACCACGACCGGGACCTCGAGCGGCGCCGCCTTCGCGGCGGCTGCCGATGACGGCGTCCGCGCTGAGCCGCTGCGGCCGAGCGCGGTCTCCAGCTCCTTCCTCATCGAGGCGAAGCCGTAGCGGTCGTAGAACGCGAGCAACGGCTCGACCTCCGTCTCGCGCAGCGCCAGCGCGTCGAACTCGGGCCAGCCGAGGACATGGCCCGAGAGGTCGCAGTCGGTGACCACCGTGACGAGGCGGCGACCCTGCGGCAGCCAGTCGAGCGACTTCCTGAGGTTCTCGCCGACGACGCCTTTCATCTGCGGCGCCGCCGCGATCACCGCCTCGAGCGAGCCGTGCTCGGCGATCCACTTGGCCGCCGTCTTCGGACCGACCTTGTCGACGCCGGGGATGTTGTCGACCGAGTCGCCGATCAGCGCCAGGTAGTCGACGATCCGTTCCGGCGCAACGCCGAACTTGGCGGCGACGCCTTCGATGTCGAGGCGCTCGTTGCTCATCGTGTTGATGAGGGTGACGTTGGCGTCCACGAGCTGCGCCAGGTCCTTGTCGCCGGTCGAGATCACGACCTTGAATCCGCCCTTGGCCGCCATGCACGAGATCGTGCCGATCGCGTCGTCGGCTTCGATGCCGGGGACGGTGAGGACCGGCCAGCCGAGCAGCTTGATCGCCTCGATGATCGGCTCGATCTGCTGCGCGAGGTCGCCGGGCATCGACGTCCGCGTCGCCTTGTACTCGGGGTACCAGTCGTCGCGAAAGGTCTTGCCCTTGTCGTCGAAGACGCAGGCGCCGTGCGCCGCCGGATACTGCTCGCGCAGGAGCTTCATCATCGAGACGACGCCGCGAATGGCGCCGGTCGGAACGCCGCCCGGGCCGCGCAGGTCGGGCAATGCGTGATACGCGCGATAGAGGTAGCTCGAGCCGTCGACGAGCAGCAGGGTCCGGTCCACCATGCAGCCCATTGTGAAGGAAGGGACACCGGAGGCCGGGTGCGCACGGCCTAGAATCGGGCCATGAAAACGCGCGTTGTCGCCGCCATCGCGGCTTGCGTTGCCGCCTTGGGCCTCCCCGCGGCCAACGCCGCCGATGCGGCCACCGCGGCCCCGCCCACGCGCCCGGGCGCGGCGTCGACGACGGCCACGGTGATCGAAGAGATCGAGCTCGGCCGCTCCGGCGAGCCTGCCGTCAAGCGAACGATCGTCGACGACGGCCGCGCCCGCATCGAGGAGCTGCGCGTTCGCGGCCAGCTGCAGAAGGTCACCGTCGAGCCCAAGGGTCGCATCCCCGGCTACGAGATCCTGCTCGGCGACGGCGCTCACGTGGTCGGCGACGATCCCGGAACGTCGCGCGGCTCGGCCGGCAAGCGCGTCTGGAACGTCCTGCGTTTCTGAGCCGCCGGATGGCGGTCTACACGGAGGTGACGTTCGACGCCGCGGCCACGCTCATCGGCAGCGTCGGCCTCGGCGCGCTGCAATCGCTGGCGCCCTGCAAGGGCGGCATCGAGAACACCAACTATTTCGCCGACACGGCGCAGGGCCGCTACGTCCTCACCGTCTTCGAGCGCCTGCGCGCCGAGGAGCTCCCCTTTTACCTGCAGCTGATGAAGCATCACGCCGACCACGCCCTGCCGGTGCCGCGGCCGCATGCAGACGCGAACGGCTCGCTGGTGCTGGATCTCGGCGGCAAGCCGGCGGCCCTCGTCGACCGCCTACCCGGCGAGCATCACCTCGCCCCCGACGCCGCCGATTGCGCGAGCGTCGGCACCGTGCTCGCGCGCCTGCACGGATCGGCGCGCGACTTCGTCCCGGCGCAGCCGAACCTGCGCGGGCTGCCATGGTGGAACGAGACCGTTCCCGACGTCGTGCCGCACCTGGACGCCGCGCGGGCGGCCTTGATGCAGGACGAGCTCGCCTACCAGCGCAACCTCGCCGCGTCGTCGGCGTTTGCGACGCTGCCGCGCGCGGCGATCCACGGCGATCTCTTTCGCGACAACGTCATGTTCGTCGGGCGATCGCTCGCCGGCGTGTTCGACTTCTACTTCGCCGGCGTCGACAGCCTGCTCTTCGACATCGCTGTCGCCCTCAACGACTGGTGCGTCGACCTCGCCTCGGGCCGCCTCGACGAGGACCGCGCGGCGGCGTTCGTCGCCGCCTACGAAGCGGTGCGCCCGCTCGAGACCGCCGAAGTTCGCCTCGTGCCGGCGCTGATGCGCGCCGCGGCGTTCCGCTTCTGGCTCTCGCGCACGTGGGACCGGCACCTGCCGCGCGATGCCGTCGTCCTCACCGCGCACGATCCCGATCACTTCGAGCGCATCCTCGTGCAGCGCCGCGAGGCACCGTGGCATCCGGCGCGCTCGCCGCGGGGGGGGCCATGAAGCTGCAGCTCGTCGCGCCGCGCCAGGGCGCCGCCTGGGTGAAGAAGGGCTTTCAGGTGTTCGCGCGCCAGCCGCTCGGCTTCGCCTCGCTGTTCGCGGCGTGCCTGTTCGCCTTCCTCCTCCTCAGCCTGGTGCCGCTGGTGGGAACCATCGTGCTGCTCGCATTGCCGCCGACGGGCTCGCTCCTGTTCATGGTCGCGAGCCGTCGCGTCAGCGCCGGGCAGACGGCGATGCCCGGAGCGATCGTCGAGCTCGCGAGGGGGGGCAGGCGCCGCCTGCTCGCCCTCCTGCAGATCGGCCTCGCCTACGCCGCCGCCACCTTCTTCGTGTTCTGGCTCGCCGGCGTCCTCGACGGCGGCGCGCTCGACTCGTTTCTCGAATCGCTGGGCAATGCGAAGACGACCGCCGAGGCGACCGCCTCGCGCGTGGCCGATCCGCGCCTGCAGCTCGGCCTCGTCCTGCGCCTGGCCTTCGCCGGTGCGCTGTCGATCCCGTTCTGGCACGCGCCGGCGCTGGTCTTCTGGGGCGAGCAGGGCTGGGGCAAGTCGCTCTTTTTCAGCAGCGTCGCGGTCTGGCGCAACAAGGGGGCGTTCGCCGTCTACGGCCTGGTCTGGATGGCGCTCTGGA
>JBDSLQ010000361.1:0-9266 GCA_039916285.1 Caldimonas sp. | reverse complement strand
GTAGGTGCGCAGGTAGAGGTCGTCCTGCACCAGCAGCAGGTAGTTGCCGACCTTGGCGCTGATGGCGATCGCGCCGTCCTTCCAGGTGACGATGTCCCTGATCGTCGCCGTCTCCATCTCGGAGATGCTGATCCGGGCGACGACCAGGAACGGGAGCAGGAAAAAGACGAGCAGCCACGCGTACGGCACCGCGATGACGGCGAAGCGGCCGCGCCGGGAGCCGACCTTCATTGCGTGAGCACCACCTGCGAGAGGTCGGTCCAGGTCGCCCAGGCCGGGTCGCCCCAGGTCAGCGGCGCGCCGGGCTGGCGCTCGACGTTGCCCTGGCTGACCTTGAGGACTCGCCCGCTCGCCATCTGCAGGTGGTAGACCGTGAAGCTGCCGAAATAGGCAACTTCCTTGATCGTGCCGTGTGCGCGGTTGACGCCGGCCTCCGGCACCGCGCTCGACTTCAGCGCGTCGCGCCGGAGCCGGATCTTCTCGGGCCGGAGCGCCACCGTCACCGCCATGCCGCGCGTCCCGGTGATGCCGTGGCCGACGCGGTGGCGGACGTCGCCGCAGTCGACGACGACGTGGTCGGCCTCGTCCTCGACGAGCGTTCCGTCCATCAGGTTGACGTTGCCGATGAAGTCGGCGACGAAGCGGGTCGCCGGCGTCTCGTAGATCTCGGCCGGCGCGCCGACCTGGAGGAACCGGCCCTCGCTCATCACCGCGATGCGCGAGGCCATCGTCATCGCCTCCTCCTGGTCGTGCGTGACCATGACGCAGGTGACGCCGACGTCGTGGATGATGTTGGCGAGCTCGAGCTGGGTCTCCTCGCGCAGCTTCTTGTCGAGTGCGCCGAGCGGCTCGTCGAGGAGCAGCAGCTGCGGCTTCTTGGCCAGGCTTCGCGCCAGGGCGACGCGCTGCTGCTGGCCGCCCGAGAGCTGGTGCGGCCTGCGCTTCGCATACGGCTCGAGCTGGACGAGCTTGAGCATCGCCTCGACGCGGGTTCGCACTTCGTCCTTCGGCAGGCGGTCGCGGCGCAAGCCGAAGGCGATGTTGTCGAACGCCGTGAGATGCGGAAAGAGCGCGTAGCTCTGGAACATCATGTTCATCGGCCGCTCGTAAGGGGCCAGCGCGGCCAGGTCGCGGCCGTCGAGCAGGATCGTTCCGGCGGTCGGCGTCTCGAAACCGGCCAGCATGCGAAGCAGAGTCGTCTTGCCGCAGCCGGAGGAACCGAGGAGGGCGAACACTTCGCCTTTGGCGATGTCGATCGAGACGTTGTCGACGGCGCGGTGGCCGTCGAAGTCCTTGACGATGTCGCGGATCTGAAGAAAAGCGTCGTCAGCCATGCGCGTGTTCGTGGCAAACCCGCGATTCTCCAACAGCGACCCCAAGGAGGTCGGATCCTCCCTCATGGAGGGAGGGGTTGGGGAGGGAGCAACCCTGTACTGCGCGTCTTGACGTCGGCTATGCCGACTTCAAGACGTCCGCGATCGTGCTGATCGCCTGGTCGATGTGCGACTCCTCGACGATCAGGGGCGGCGACAGGGCGATGATGTCGCCAGTCGTGCGGATCAGGACACCGCGCTCGAAGCACTCGCGGAAGATGTCGAACCCTCGCTTGCCAGGGCTGCCCGGGATCGACTCGAGCTCGATGCCGCCGACCAGGCCGATGTTCCTGATATCGATCACGTTGGGCGATTCGCGCAGCGAATGGAGCGCGTGCTCGAACACCGGAGCCATCTTGGCGCCGCGCGTCAGCAGACCTTCGTCGGCGTAGGTCTCGAGCGTCCCGAGTGCCGCTGCACAGGCGAGCGGGTGCGCCGAGTAGGTGTAGCCGTGCGGGAATTCGACGACGTGCTCGGGGCCGGTCATGAAGACGTCGTGGATGGCGCCCTTGGCGAACACTGCGCCCATCGGCACGGCGCCGTTGCTGATGCCCTTGGCGACGGTCATCAGGTCGGGGGTGACCTTGAAGTGCGTCGCCGCGAACGGCGAGCCGAGGCGGCCGAAGCCGGTGATGACCTCGTCGAAGATCAGCAGGATGCCGTGCTTGTCGCAGATCGCGCGCAGGCGTTCGAGGTAGCCCTTGGGCGGGATCAGCACGCCGGTCGACCCGGCGACGGGCTCGACGATCACCGCGGCGATCGTCGATGCATCGTGCAGCGTGACGATCCGCTCGAGGTCGTCGGCGAGCTCGGCGCCATGCTCGGGCATGCCGCGCGAGAACGCGTTCTTCTTGAGATCGTGGGTATGGCGCAAGTGGTCGACGCCGCCGACCATGGTGCCGAAGCTCTTGCGGTTGCCGGCGATGCCGCCCACGGAGATGCCACCGAAGTTGACGCCGTGATAGCCGCGCTCGCGACCGATCAGGCGCGTGCGCTGGCCTTCACCGCGCGCGCGGTGATAGGCGATCGCCATCTTGAGCGCGGTGTCGACGGCCTCGGAGCCCGAGTTGGTGAAGAACACCTTGTCGAGGCCGGCCGGGGCGAGCGCGACCAGCTTCTCGGCGAGCTCGAAGGCCTTCGGGTGCGCCATGTTGAACGGCGGCGCGAAGTCCATCTCCGCCGCCTGCGCGGCGATCGCCGCGACGATCTTCGGCCGCGCGTGGCCGGCGTTGACGCACCAGAGCCCGGCGACCGCATCGAGGATCTGGCGACCCTCGGGCGTCCAGTAGTGCATGTCCTTGGCCTTGGCCAGGAGCCGCGGCGCGCTCTTGAACTGCCGGCTCGCGGTGAACGGCATCCAGTAGGCGTCGAGCTTGGCGGGCGTGCCGGTCGAGGGCGTGGCGGCCGGGGCCGCGGCAGGGTTGGGGTCCTTGTGCATTTGCGTCTCCCGCGCTTGCTGACCGACATGGCCAGCGGAAGAAAACGCCGAGTCTAGAAGAACTGCGCCGCGGTCCCTTCTTCCGTATCAGAAAACGACGATCTCGTGATGTGAGATGATCTCGTGCTGCAGTGCCGCAAAATTTCTCATGGTGAAGGATTAGTTCCCACAATGCGAAATAATCAGCTAAGTACGCGTTGTAGAAGAGATTTTTTTAGTCGGGTCGCCGCAGCGAACCCGGCTCTTTGGACGGTGATTGACTACGCTGACTTCCAACGACTCGTCATTCCATCAGGAGGATTCCATGCAAGCACCGACGCGAGAAGAACAGATCCGCGGCCTCGAGCGGGACTGGGCCCATAACCCGCGCTGGAAGGGCGTCAAGCGGACGTATTCGGCGAGCGACGTGGTCCGACTTGCCGGCTCGGTTCGCGTCGAGCACACGCTCGCGCGCCGCGGCGCGGAAAAGCTCTGGAGCCTCGTCAACACCGAGCCCTTCGTCAACACGCTGGGCGCGCTCACCGGCAACCAGGCGATGCAGCAGGTCAAGGCCGGGCTGAAGGCGATCTACCTGTCGGGCTGGCAGGTCGCGGGGGACGCCAACATCGCCGGCGAGATGTATCCGGACCAGTCGCTCTATCCCGCGAATTCGGTGCCGATGGTCGTCAAGCGAATCAACAACACGTTCACGCGCGCCGACCAGATCCAATGGTCCGAAGGCAAGGACGACATCGACTACTTCGCGCCCATCGTCGCTGACGCCGAGGCCGGCTTCGGCGGCGTCCTCAACGCCTTCGAGCTGATGAAGTCGATGATCGAAGCCGGCGCCGCCGGTGTCCACTTCGAGGATCAGCTCGCCTCTGTGAAGAAGTGCGGCCACATGGGCGGCAAGGTGCTGGTGCCGACGCGCGAGGCCAACGCCAAGCTCACCGCCGCGCGTCTCGCCGCCGACGTGATGGGCGTGCCGACGCTGGTCATCGCCCGCACCGACGCCGAAGCGGCCGACCTGGTGACGAGCGACGTCGACGAGAACGACCAGCCCTTCCTCACCGGCGAGCGCACGGTCGAGGGGTTCTTCCGCACCCGTCCCGGCCTCGACCAGGCGGTGTCGCGCGGCCTCGCCTACTCGGAGTACGCCGACATGGTGTGGTGCGAGACCGGCAAGCCGGACCTCGCGTACGCGAAGACGTTCGCCGAGGCGATCCACAGGAAGTTCCCCGGCAAGCTGCTCGCGTACAACTGCTCGCCGAGCTTCAACTGGAAGAAGAACCTCGACGACGCGACCATCGCCAAGTTCCAGCGCGAGCTCGGCGCGATGGGCTACAAGTTCCAGTTCATCACGCTGGCCGGCTTCCACAGCCTCAACTACTCGATGTTCAACCTGGCGCACGGCTATGCCCGCAACAGCATGACGGCCTTCGTCGAGCTGCAGGAGGCCGAATTCGCCGCCGCCGAGAAGGGTTTCACCGCGGTCAAGCACCAGCGCGAGGTCGGCACCGGCTACTTCGATGCGGTGACGACGACGATCGAGCGCGACGCGTCGACTGCCGCCCTGAAGGGCTCCACTGAGGACGAGCAGTTCTTCGATCGAAAGCACGCGTGAGCCCCGCCTGAGACCCGCGCCCCGGGGGGCGGGCCCCTCTCTTGCTTCGCCCGACCGCCCCGCGCCGGGCGATTTTCTTTGCGGCCGCCTCCCGTGGGCTGGAATTCGAGCGACCGCCCCCAAGTCGGAGGGTCGCGTCGGGAAGGCGGGGCGCGGCACCCCGCTCGCCGGCTCCGGCAGCAAGAAAAAATGACCACCCTTACCGACCGATCGTCCCGATTGCTCGTCGCCGCCGTGCTCGCGCTGGCGTCGGCGACCGCGGGCGCGTTCGGCCTCGACGATGTCGGCGCACGCGCCAGCAGCCTGGCGTCGAGGCCCTACAAGGCGCCCTCCATCAACATGCCGGCCCAGTTGCGCGAGCTCGACTACGACGCCTATCGCGACATCCGCTATCGCGCCGAGAAGGCGCTCTGGCGCGCCGAGAAGCTGCCGTTCGAGCTGATGTTCTTCCACCAGGGGCGGGCTGTCCCCGAGCCGGTGCGCATCAACGTCATCGAGCCGGCGGGCGAGCGCGCCATCGCCTTCGACCCCGAGCTGTTCGAGTACGGCAAAAACAAGCTCGAGCCGCAGACCCTGCGCGGCCTCGGCTTCAACGGATTTCGCGTCCACTATGCGGTCAACAAGCCAGGCTACAAGGACGAGGTCCTCGTCTTCCAGGGGGCGAGCTATTTCCGTGCGGTGGGAAAGGGCCAGAACTACGGCCTGTCGGCGCGCGGCCTGGCCATCGACACCGCAGCGGCCGAAGGCGAGGAATTCCCGCGCTTCGTCGAGTTCTGGATCGAAAGGCCGCGCGCCAACGCCACCTCGCTGACGATCTATGCGCTGCTCGACTCGCGCCGCGTCGCCGGCGCCTACCGCTTCGTCCTCGCCCCCGGGGTCGAGACGGCGATGCAGGTGACGGCGCGGCTGTACCCGCGCGAGAAGATCGGCAAGCTCGGCATCGCGGCGCTGACCAGCATGTACACCTTCGGCGAGAACCAGCCGGGGAAGGACGACTACCGGCCCGAGGTGCACGACTCCGACGGCCTGTCGATCCAGCTCGGCGACGGCGGATGGATCTGGCGTCCGCTCGTCAATCCCCGCCGCCTTCTCGTCACCTCCTTCGGAACCACCAGCCCGCGCGGCTTCGGCCTGATGCAGCGCGACCGATCGCCGGCGAGCTACGAAGACCCGGAGGCGCTCTACGAGCGGCGGCCGAGCGCCTGGGTCGAGCCGATCGGCAGCTGGGGCGCCGGTCGCATCGAGCTGGTCCAGATCCCGACGCCCGACGAGACCAACGACAACATCGTCGCGTTCTGGGTGCCGCAGGCGCCCCCCGCGCCCGGCAA
The DNA here is from genome assembly GCA_039916285.1 of Caldimonas sp. Taxonomy (GTDB): domain Bacteria; phylum Pseudomonadota; class Gammaproteobacteria; order Burkholderiales; family Burkholderiaceae_C; genus Schlegelella_A. Next base: position 3,524 of record JBDSLQ010000361.1, on the reverse strand, counting down.
GCCGTTCGAGATCGCCTACCGCATCCGCTGGCAGGCGGCGGGCACCGTCCCTGCCGGCAAAGGCTGGGTGGTGCAGTCGCGGCGCGGGCGCGGCTTCGCCAGGAAGCCGGACGGCGACATCAACTACGTCGTCGATTTCGACGGGCCGGCGCTGCGCTCGCTCGCTGCTTCGGCCGATCTCGAGCCGGTGATCTGGGTCGATGCCAACGCCGAGGTCCGGGAGCGAAACCTGTTCAAGAATCCGGTCAGCGGCGCCTGGCGCATGACCGTTCGGTTCAAGCGCAACGACGCCGCCAAGCCGGTCGAGTTGCGCGCCTACCTGAAGCAACAGCAATCGACCTTGACCGAGACATGGAGCTACGTCCTTCCCGCGGAGGCGGACAAGCCATGACGGCGCCGGTGCCGCACCCGCCGCTTCAGCGCAGCTCGATGCCGGCCGTGCCATGGGCCGGCTCGCCGTGGGCCCGCCCGCTGCGCCGCCTGCTCGGCCGCCTGCCGCGCGTTCCGAAGCGGCGCGCCAGCGATGCCCGGCCGCTGATGCTGCGCCGGCTCCTGCTGCTCGTCCTCGTCGTTCTCGGCGCTGCTGTCGGTACGCAGTCGATGGCCGAGATCCTTCCCGAGCGCGGCGCAGCATTCACCGAGCGCGGCCTGCTGGTCCTGTTCGGAATCCTCTTCGCGTGGATCTCGGCCGGTTTTTGGACCGGCGTGATGGGCGCCGGCGTCCTGTTCTTCGGCCGCGGCCGAAGCCCGCTGATGCGCGGCCTCGCCGGTCAGCCCCTGCGGCCGCTCGATCCGGCGGCACGGACCGCGATCGTCATGCCGATCTGCAACGAGCACGTGCCGACCGTCTTCGGCGGCCTCGCGGCGACCGTCGACTCGCTGATCTCGACCGGCGAATCGGAGAACTTCGACGTCTACCTGCTGAGCGACACCTCGGATCCGGACATCCGCGCCGCCGAGCAGGCTGCGTGGAGCGAGCTCGCCGGCCGCATTGCCGCCGACAGCGCCGGCGAGAGCCCTGCGCTGAGGGTCCATTACCGCTGGCGCCAGCACCGTGTCAAGCGCAAGGCCGGCAACGTCGCCGACTTCTGCCGGCGCTGGGGTGCGGCCTACCGCTATTTCGTCGTCCTCGACGCCGACAGCGTCATGACCGGCGAATGCCTGACGACGCTGGTGCGACTGATGGAAGCGCATGGCGACGCCGGCATCATCCAGACCGCCCCGCGCGCGGTCGGCCACGAGACGCTGCATGGACGCATCCAGCAGTTTTCGGCGCGCGCCTACGGGCCGCTGTTCACGGCCGGCATGCGCTTCTGGCAGCTCGGCGAATCGCACTACTGGGGCCACAACGCGATCCTGCGCATGGCGCCGTTCATGGCGCACTGCGCGCTCGCGCCGCTGCCCGGCGCGGGCCCGCTGTCGGGCGAGGTGATGTCGCACGACTTCGTCGAGGCGGCGCTGATGCGCCGTGCCGGCTGGAAGGTCTGGGTCGCCGACGAGCTCGACGGCAGCTACGAGCAGGTGCCGCCGAACCTCCTTGCCGAGCTGCAGCGCGACCGCCGCTGGTGCCACGGCAACCTGCAGAACTCGCGCCTGATGTTCGAGCCGCGCCTGCACGCCGTCCATCGCACGGCGTTCCTCACCGGCGTGCTCGCCTATGCGTCGTCGCCGCTGTGGCTGGCGTTCCTGCTCCTGTCGACGTTGCTGTTCGCGCAGACCGCGGGCAGCGATCCGACCTACTTCCACGAGCCGTTCCAACTGTTCCCGGTCTGGCCGACCGCCAACCTGGCGTTGATGCTGACGCTGTTCGGCCTGACCGGCGTGCTGCTGCTGGCGCCGAAGGTGCTCGCGCTGTTTGCCCTGATCGTGCGGGGCGAAGCGCGCCGCTTCGGCGGTGCGGCGCGACTGGTCGCGAGCGCGCTGATCGAGTTCCTGCACTCGCTCCTGCTCGCGCCGGTGCGCATGCTCTTCCACAGCCAGTTCGTTCTCGCCGCACTGACCGGCTGGCGCCTCGACTGGAAGTCGCCGCCGCGCGACGACGCCTCGACGCCGTGGCGCGAGGCCACGCTTCGCCACGGCATTCACACCCTTCTGGCGCTCACCTGGATCGTCGCCATCGTCGCCACGAGCGCGGCCTTTCCGTGGTGGCTGTCGCCGATCCTCGCCGGCCTCTTGCTGGCGATCCCGCTCTCGGTCTACACGAGCCGGCTTCGCATCGGCCGCGCCCTGCGCCGCCGCAGCCTGATGCTGACGCCCGAAGAGAGCAGCGAGCCGCAGGTCCTCGGCGAAGCGCGTCGCGCCGGTGCGGCGGTCGCCGCGTCGCTCGTGTCGCTGCGCGCCGCGGTCGCCGACCGCAGGGTGCAGAGGCGCGTGGTAGCGGCGCTGCCGCTGCGGCATCGGCCGTCGGCCGCGAAGGCGGACGCCGAGGTCGCACGGATCGAACGCGTATTGCGCGAGGGACCCGATTCGCTCGCCGCCGACGCCGGCCTGCGGCTCCTGTCGAGTCGCCCGGCGCTCGCCTTTGTCGGCCGCGAGATCGCCGCGGGACGCGCCCATCCCGACTGGCGATGCGGCCACGCGGAGGCCCTCGCTCACGACGTGTTGACCGCGCCGATGTCGCCCTGGCCGGCCGAGGCCGATCCCGAGGCCGAGGTGGCGGGCGGCACGCATCGACAAGCGGAGACCGCGTCGCTCTGACCGGGCGAGCGCCTTTCGGGTAAGGTCGCGCGGCCGCGGCTGCGCGCTGCGGCGCACGCCATGGCCGACGACATCGCGACCCTTCGCCGCATCCTGCGCACGAGCCGGACGATCGCCGTCGTCGGCTTGTCGGCCGAGTGGCATCGGCCGAGCTACTTCGCCGCCAAGTACATGCAGGAGCACGGCTACCGCGTCATTCCCGTCAACCCGCGTTACGACGAAATCCTCGGCGAGCGCTGCCATGCGACCTTGGCGACCATCGAGATTCCGGTCGACATCGTCGACGTCTTTCGCCGCACCGAGGACGTGCTGCCGATTGCCGAGCAGGCGATCGCCATCGGCGCGAAGTACCTGTGGCAGCAGATCGGCGTCGGCAACGAAGCGGCGGCGGCGCTCGCCGTCGCGGCGGGCCTCGATGTCGTCATGAACCGCTGCGTAAAGATCGAACACGCGCGCCTGTTCGGCGGCCTGAATTGGGCCGGCGTCAACACCGGCGTGATCTCGGCGCGGCGTCCGGTCTGATGATGCCCCCACGCTCACGAGTACGTTCACTGCCCCCCGAGGGGGCGCGGCCGGGCTTGGGGCGGTCCGGCGCCCGGCCGACCGCGCTCCGTCGCCATGGCTGACCACCGCTTCCAGCCGGAGACGCTGGCGATCCATGCCGGCCAGATTCCCGACGCCGCGACCGGCGCGCGCGCGGTGCCGATCTACCAGACGACGAGCTTCGTCTTCGACAGCGCCGACCACGCCGCGAGCCTGTTCAACCTGCAGACCTTCGGCAACGTCTACTCGCGCCTGTCGAACCCGACCGTCGCCGTGCTCGAGGA
>JBDSLQ010000360.1:0-2973 GCA_039916285.1 Caldimonas sp. | reverse complement strand
GCGAGTTCTCGATGCTGAAGGCGCTGGTGCGCCATCCGCGCCAGCCGCTCTCGCGCGACAAGCTCGCGCAGCTCGCGCGCGGCCGCGAGTTCGAGCCCTTCGACCGCAGCCTCGACGTCCAGATCTCGCGCCTCAGGAAGATGATCGAGCCCGACCCGACCCAGCCGCGCTATATCCAGACGGTCTGGGGGGTCGGCTACGTCTTCGTCCCGGACGGCGCCGCATAGCAGTGCCCCCACGCTCCCGAGGTTCGCTGCCCCCCGCGGGGGCGCGTCCGGGCTTGGGGCGCCCCGGCGCCCGGCCGGTCGCTTGAGTACGATCGGCAGGTGGCGACCCGAACCATCAAGCGGCCTTCCTCGACGCCGCTCGCCGAGCGGCTGAGGCCGCCGCAGACGCCGCGACTGGCGAAGAAGTTCGTCGCCCTGAGCCTCTTCTGGCGCACCTTCTTCCTGCTCGCCCTGCTGCTCGCGAGCGGCGTCTTCGCCTGGGTCCAGACCTTCCGCGCACTCGAGTTCGAGCCGCGTTCGGTGCAGGCGGCGCAGCAGATCGCCAGCCTCGTGAACATCACCCGCGCTGCGCTGCTAGGCACCGACGGCATCAACCGCATCGCCATCGTCAAGAGCGTGTCGACGCTCGAATCGGTGAAGCTGACGCCGCGCGAGCCGACCGACAAGTGGGAGCCGTTCGAGCCCGATCGCTTCCAGCGCGTCATCGAGCGCGAGCTGCGCGATCAGCTCGGCCCCGACACCATCGTCGCCAGCTCGATGAACGGGACGCCGGGCCTGTGGGTCGGCTTCTCGATCGCGCGCGACTCGTTCTGGCTGAAGGTCGACCCGACGCGCGTCGGCCCGATGTCGACCAGCACCATCGTCCTGTGGGTCTCGATCGCCCTGCTCGCCACCGTGCTCGGCTCGGCCGGCATCGCCCGGCTCATCAACCGGCCGCTCAAGGATCTCTCGTTCGCCGCCAGCCGGATCCGGGAAGGCGAGTACGACTCGCGCCTCGACGAGACGACGATGACGAGCGAGATTCGCCAGGTCAACATGGGCTTCAACCGGATGGCGCGCGAGCTCGCCAAGGTCGAGCAGGATCGCGCGGTCATGCTCGCCGGCATCTCGCACGACCTGCGCACGCCTCTCTCGCGCCTGCGCCTCGAGGCCGAGATGAGCGTGCAGGACGAGGAAGCGAAGAGCAACATGGCGATGGACATCGACCAGCTCGACGCCATCATCGACAAGTTCATGGACTACGCCCGGCCGGGCGAGGTCAAGCTGGTGCCGGTCGACGTGGCGGCGATCGTCGCGCGCGAAGCGGCGGCATTCCGCGACACGAGCCAGATCCGGATCCAGTCGAAGGTCGCGCCCGACACCCGCGTCCTCGCCGACGACGTCGAGCTCGGCCGCGTTCTGCAGAACCTGTTCGAGAACTCGCGCCGCTACGGCCGTTCGACCGAGACCGGCATCGCTCGCGTCGTCGTGAGCTTTGCGCGCACGGGGCCGTGGGTCATCATCACCGTGCGCGACCACGGCCAGGGCGTCGACCCCAAGAAGATCGACCAGCTGACGACGCCCTTCTTCCGCGGCGATGCGGCGCGCACCGCCGCCACCGGGGCCGGCCTCGGCCTGGCGATCGTCGAGAAGGCGCTGGCCCGCATGGGCGGCGCCTTCGAGGTCACCAACGCCACCGACGGCGGCCTGCTCGCACATATTCGGTTGAAGAAGGGATGAGCGGCACAGCCGCTTATCCCTTCTTCAACCCGCACAGGATCGCTCCCGCCCCATCCCCTCCCTCCGAGAGGGAGGGGCGCGCGCCGTTGCCGCGCATTTCGACTGCGATCAGGGGCGCCAGATCAGGCACACGGCACGTGCCTCCATCGCCTCGCCGTGGCCCACCGGCCCCATGTTCTCGGCCGTCTTGGCCTTGATGCTGACCTGATCGAGGGCGACGCCGATCGCGCCGGCGACGCGCTGGCGCATCGCCGCGACGTGCGGGGCGAGGCGCGGCGACTGCGCGATCACGGTGGCGTCGACGTTGCCGATCTGCCAGCCGGCGCCGCGCACGCGCCGCGTCGCCTCGGCGAGCAGCGCCAGCGAGTCGGCGCCGCGGTATTGCGCGTCGGTCTCCGGAAAGTGGTGGCCGATGTCGCCCAGCGCGGCGGCGCCGAAGAGGGCGTCGGTGATCGCGTGGCACAGCGCGTCGGCGTCGGAGTGGCCCATCAGGCCGTGCGTGTGGGCGATCTCGACGCCGCCGAGGACGAGCTTGCGTCCTTCGACGAGAGCGTGCGTGTCCCAGCCCTCGCCCACCCGCCACAGCGGCCCGCGCGGTCTCATGCCGCGCGCCGGGCGAGCAGCGCCTCGGCAATGGCGAAGTCGCCCGGTTGCGTCACCTTGATGTTCTCGGCCGAGCCGGTGACCAGCTTCGGCCTCAAGCCGATCGCCTCGATCGCCGACGCCTCGTCGGTGGCCTCGGGGTTGCGCGCCAGCGCGTCGGCGAGGACGCCGAACCTGAACATCTGCGGCGTCTGCGCCTGCCAGACGTTGTCGCGAACCAGGGTGGCGACGGCGCGATCGCCCTCGGCGCGCTTCAGCGTGTCGCCGACCGGCAGCGCCAGCAGGCCGCCGATGCCGTCGTTCTTGCAGGCGTCGACGAGCGAATCGATCCACTCGGCCCGGACCATGCAGCGCGCAGCGTCGTGGACGAGCACCCAGTCGTTCGCGGTCGCGCCGAGCCCGGCCAGCTTGGCGAGCCCGCCGGCGACGGTCGCGGCGCGCGTCGTCCCGCCGCAGCGGGCGAGCGAAATGCGCGGATCGTCCGGCATCCCGACCAGGCTGTCGTAGCGCTGGTCCTCGGGTGCAATGACGATGAGGATGCGGCTCAGCCGCTCGACCGCGACGAGCGCGGCCAGCGTGTGGGCGACGAGAGGCCGGCCGGCGATCTCGACGTATTGCTTGGCGATCGGCGCGCCGGCGCGGA
>JBDSLQ010000359.1:0-4990 GCA_039916285.1 Caldimonas sp. | reverse complement strand
GTCAGCCGGTACGGACCGTCGTCGACCAGCCGCTCGGGCGGGTTCGAAAGGCCCGGCCCGCCGCCGCCGCGCCGCGTCCGCAGCGCGCCGACCCAGCGGTACTGCAGGTAGCCCCAGATGAGCAGCGGCACCGCCCAGGGATTGAACTGAGGAAGGCCGCGATCGATGACCATCTGCAAGGCCAGCAACGCGAGCGGCCAGACGATGAAGGTCCGGTTCGAGGTGCTCTTCAGCCAGCGAACGATCGGCCGCGGCGCAGCGCGCCGCTCGATCACGCCGGCGCAGACCGCGTCTTGGGCATGGCCAGGATGAAGAGGTTGGCGCAGACGATGGTCGCAGCGAGGAAGTAGAACGTGGCGCCGAGCCCGAAGCGGTCGGCGATCAGCCCGCCGATGAGCGGCGCGACCGACGAGCCGAGCGACTGGGCGCCGAACAGGATGCCGATGCTGCTGCCGCCCATGTTCCTCGGCGTCGTCTCGAGGATCCAGGCCTGGATCACGGGGCGAATCGCATAGAGGAAGAATCCGAGCACCGCGATGAACGCGACGAAGGCGTTGGAGCGGCCGGCGACGGCCATGAACAGCAGGACCACGGCGGTCATCGCCATCGTCGTCATCATCACGCTGCGCCGGCCTAGCTTGTCGGAGAGATGCCCGGCGATGGGCGCCGCAGCCAGGCCGGCGGCCTGAAGCGCGAACATCGATGCGCCGATCAGGAGCGGCGAGTAGCCGAGCTCCCGGGCGAGAAAGAGCGGCAGGAAGGTCAAGAGCGCGTTCTGGGTCATCGAACGGAACGCGCCGCTGGTCGAGAGCAGGACGAGGCTGCGGTTGCGCATCAGCTCGCGCAGGCCGCGGCCGTAGTCGGCAAGCGATTGCGGCGCGGGCTCGTTGTCGGCGGCCGCCGCCGAGTCGGGCTTGCGGCTGAGCCGCAGCGTGCCGAGAAAGACCAGCAGGAGCAGCGACATGACAAGCCCCGGCACGACGTTGAGGACGACGACCTCGCGCCAGGTCAAGAGCGTCAACAGCGCGCCGACCGCGAGCGGAGCGACCGCATCGCCGGCGTTGCCGCCCATGCCGTGCAGCGACAGCACCAGTCCCTTTCGATCGGGATAGCGCCGGCCGAGCGTGGGAATGGCCGTCGGGTGCCACAGGCTGTTGCCGACGCCGACCATGGCGACGCACGCGAGCAGCATCAGATAGCTGTGCGTAAAGCTCATCAGCAGGTACGGGAAGCCGACCCAGAAGAGCGACACCGCCATCAAGAGGCCCTTGCGACCGACGGTGTCGACGAGCACGCCGCCGGGCACATTGGCAATGGCGCCGGCGATGTACTGGCAGGTCATGATCAGACCGATCTGGCTGAACGACAGGCCGAGCTCGGCGCCGATGATCGGCAGCAGGAGATAGAACGTCGCCGGGTACCAGTGCGTGAGCGCGTGGCCGAGCGTGATCAGCCAGACTTCTGCGAACGCGCGGGCCGGCGGCCTCGTTCCGTCGGCGGCGGGAGTCAAGGTGCTGTCCATCGGCTAGGTCTTGAGAACGTCTCGCAGCCGGTTCGCCTCGCGCGGCTCAGCGGCCGGCGCGCTTGATCACCGTCTCGTCGAACAGCAATGTCCATTTCTCGGCATCGTCGAGCGAGCGGATGGGGTCGGTGATGAGGATCTTCACGCCCTTGAGCGGCGAGACGACCTTGGTATTCGTCGGCACGTAATCGATCGCGATCATGTGCTGCTGGGCGTCGGTCAGCATGTACTCGTGAAACAGGATCGCCGCGGCAGGATGGGGAGCGCGGCGGGCGACGCCGATCGCGTTGGATCGCGCGATGGCAGGCTCCAGCGCAAACCAGTCGATCGGCGCGCCTTTCTTCTTCGCCTGCTCGGGCATGTAGTTGTAGACGGTCAGCGCGAGCGGCACCTCGCCCGAGACAACCATGTTGGTGAGCAGCGTGTGCCCGGTGCGCGGCGACACACCATTCTTCGCGACCAGATCCTGGAAGAACTTGAGTCCCTTGTCGCCGCCGCCCTCGACCTCGACCACGGAGGCGAACCAGTCCTGGTTCTTTGATTCGATGCCGAGCTTGCCTTTCCACTTGGGATCGAGGAGGTCCCGGTATGTCTTCGGCAGATCAGCCTTCTTGACGAGATTCGTGTTGTACGCCTGCACCCAGACCGAGAGCAGAGTCGCCGCCCATTCGCGGTGCGCCGGTACCGAGCCCGGCTGCAGGTCGCGGTAAACCGCAGAGGCGACCGGCTGCAGGATCTTCTCGCGCGACAGCGCTTCCATCTCCGGCGATCCGAAGTGGATCGCGTCGACCTCGTGGCGATTGGCCGCCGCCTCGGCGAGCGTGCGCTGCAGCACCTTGTCGGTGCCGGCGCGCCAGACGTTGACCTTGATCCCGTACTTGCTCTCGAACGGCTTGATCAAGGTCGGCAGATCCTTCTCGGCGATCGTGGTGTAGAGCGTGAGCGCGCCTTCCTTCTTCGCCGCGGCAACGATGCGGTCGAGCCGATCGGCGCCCTCATAGGTCGCAAGCGGGGACTGCGCCTGTACCGCCGCCGCGCCGACCAGCGCAAGCAGTGCCAGGGCACGCCGGGTGAGCAAATTCATGGGGGTTCTCCGCAGCGCCGAGTCAGCGGCCCTTGGCCGAGAAGATCTCTTCATAAAGCTTGTTCCACTTCTCGTACTCGTCGAGCATCATTCGCGCGTCGACGAACCTGACCGACTGTTTGCTGAACGGCGTCTCGACCTTGGTGTTGGTCGGCACGAAATCGCGCGCGGCGAGGATTTTCTGGCCTTCCTCGCTCAGCTCGTAGTCGTAGAAAAGGATGGCCGCGTGCGGGTTCGGCGCTGCGCGCGCGACGCCGACGCCGTTCGGCCGGGCGATCGCCGTTCCGATCGAGAACCAGTCGATCGGCGCGCCCTTGTCCTTGAGCTGCTCGGCCTTGTAGTTGTAGACCGTCAGCGCCAGCGGGATCTCGCCCGAGACGACGAGCTGGGTCAGCAGCGTGTGGCCCTTCCTCACCGAGATGCCGTTGGCCGCGACGATGTCCTTGAAGAGCTTGGTGGCGCGCGCCTCGCCGATCTCGCCGGCAACCCCGGCGAGCCAGTCCTGATCCTCGGCCTCGATGCCGAGCCGGCCCTTCCAGCGCGGGTTGAGCAGGTCGTCCCACGTCTTCGGCAGCTCTTCCTTCTTGACCAGCTTGGTGTTGTAGGCCTGCACGAAGACATTCAGGCGCGTGCCGACCCACTCGCCGTGCGGGCGGATCGCCGCCGGAATCAGGTTGGCGTGCTGCGGCGACCTGATCGACTGCAGGACCTTCTCGCGACTCATCGACTCGAGCTCGGGGCCGTTGGTCTCGACGATGTCGACCGTGTGGCGATTGCCACGGGCCTCGGTGACTGCGCGCTGCAGCACCTTCTCGGAGCCGGCGCGCCAGACGCTCGCCTTGATGCCGTATTTTTTCTCGAAGCCGGCGACGAGCGCGCCCATGTCGTCGCTTTGCGCCGAGGTATAGATGCTGAGGTTGCCCTCCTTCTTGGCGCCGTCGATCAGGCGCTGCATGCGATCGGCGCCCTGGTATTGCGCGAGTTCGGCCATGCTGCCGCGTGCCGGGGCCTGCGCCGCGACGAGCGCAGGCGCCGCGGCAGCGGCCAGCAGCAGCGCGCCGAAACGCGCGAATCGTCGGCGGACCATCGGCAGTCCTTGCGGTTCGGATCGTGGCTCGGGGGCGCGCTGGAAAGTCATTCCGTCTCCTTCTGAACCTTCTGGCCGCTCAGGAAGAGCTCCGACCAGAGCTTTTCCCAGCGATCGGCTTCGTCGAGCGTGATGACCGGATCGATCATCTCGAACGGAAACTTGTTGAGCGAGGTGTCGACCGCCAAGCTCGCCGGAACACGGTTGCGCTCCTTCAAAAGCGTCTGGCCTAGCGGCGACAGCATGAAATCGACGAAAAGCATCGCCGCGTGCGGATTGGGCGCGCGTGGCACCACGCCGATCGCGTTCGGCCGGCCGAAGGTCGGCGCGAGCGCCTTCCACTTGACCGGCGCTCCCTTGACGACGAGACGCTCGATGTTGTGGTTGTAGATCGTCGCCGCGATCGGAATCTCGCCCGAGGAAACAAGCTCGCCCAACAGCGTGTGACCGGTCCGCATCTGCGGCTTGGCCGCGGCCAGCTTCCTGAAGAACGCCAGGCCTTCCTTTTCGCCCATCGCCTTGACGAGGGCACCGAACCAGTCGGTGTCGCCGGCCTCGATGCCGATCTTGCCGACGAAGCGCGGATGGAGCAGATCCTGGTAGGTGTTGGGCACCTCCTCGGGCTTGACGAGGTTGGTGTTGTAGCCGATGGTGAAGAAGTTGAAACGGTCGGCGACGTAGGCGCGGTGCTTCGGGAAGGCCGCCGGCGGCAGATCCTTGAAGTGCGGGCTGTAGAACTCCACCAGCAATTTCTCGCGGTAGAGCGCCTCCATCTCAGGGCCGTTCGTCTCCAGCACATCGCAGAGGAATCGGCCAGCCCGCGCTTCGGTGACCGCGCGCTGCAGCACCTTCTCCGAGCTCGAGCGCCAGAGCAGCGTCTTGACCCCGTATTTCTTCTCGAAGGCCTCGGTGATCGGCCCCGAGTCCTTGGTGTTGAGCGAGGTGTAGATGTTGACCTGGCCCTCTTTCTTCGCGCCTTCGAGGAGCCTCGCCTCGCGGTCGGCGCCCTTGTACAGGAAGATTTCGCGATTGCGGGCGCTCGCATCCTGCGCTTGAGAGACAGGCAGGACGGCACCCGCGAGCGCAGCGGTCAGCAATTGACGCCGCCGGAGGTTGGCGGTTCGAGGGCGGGGCATCGTGCGTCCTTTCAATGAAGTCTGCTCAAAGCAGGGAGCATCGGTCCCCTTGTCAACGGACCGAAGCGCAGGGCCGCCGACTGGCGCATACCCTTACGCCCGGGCGCATGACGACACCGGGATGACGCGCTCAGAAGCTGTGCGACAGGCCGAAGGCCGCC
>JBDSLQ010000358.1:0-3324 GCA_039916285.1 Caldimonas sp. | reverse complement strand
GCATCGCCGATGTCGTGAGGGCGAAATCGGAGCGCTTCGCCGACGGCGCCTCGGTGATGCGGCGCCTGCTCGCCGGAACGTCGCCACGCGAGTTCGGTTTCGGCGCGATGACCGAGATCGTTTTGTTCGCCGACCAGGGCCTCAAGCTGGTCGGCCCGCTGCCGGCAACGCTGCAGAACTACACCCGCTACGTCGCCCTGCCGTGGCCGGGCGCCGAACCCGGCGAGCCGGCGCGCGCCGACGCCGTCGCGGCGCTGATGCGCTCGCTGCAAGGTGCGCCGGCGCGCGCGCTGGTCGCGAACGCCGGCATCGAGCCGACGCCCTAGCAGGTGAGCGTCATGGGAAGGCTCGCGCCGTGATCACTTCGAGTTCCGCCTCGCTGCCCCTTGGCGGCGACAGCCCCGACCGCCACGCCTACCTGCGCCACCCGACGCTGCAAGGCGATCGAATCGCCTTCGTCGCCGACGACGACCTGTGGGCGGTCGCGGCCAGCGGCGGCATCGCGCGCCGCCTCACCGCCGGCCTCTCCGAGCCGTCGACGCCATCCTTCTCGCCCGACGGACGCTGGCTCGCCTTCGTCGGCCGCGACGAGCATCACCCCGAGGTCCATGTCATGGCGGCCGAGGGCGGGCAGGCGCGGCGGCTGACATGGCTCGGCACCGACACGCTCGTGCGCGGCTGGACGCCGGCCGGCGAGATCGCCTACGTGACGACGCAAGGTCAGCCGTTCTTCCGCAACCACCAGAGCTTCGCCGTCGCGCCGACGGGCGGTCCGCCGCGTGCGCTCGGTCTCGGCCAGGTCAACCACATCGCCTTCGGATCCGGCGGCCGCGTCGCCATCGGCCGCAACACCGACGACCCGGCCCGCTGGAAGCGCTATCGCGGCGGCCGCGCCGGTGCGATCTGGGTCGACGCCGAAGGGAGCGGCACCTTCCGCCGCCTCGACCCACTCTCCGGCAACGTGACGGCGCCGATGTGGATCGGCGAGCGGCTCTACTTCCTCGGCGACGGCGAGGGGGTCGGCAACCTGTACTCGTGCCGCGCCGACGGCGGCGACGTGCGCCGCCACACCGACCACGACAGCTATTACGCGCGCCAGGCGCAGAGCGACGGCAGGCGCATCGTCTACGCCTGCGGCGCGCGGCTCTGGCTGTTCGATCCGGCCGAGGGCGCGACTCGCGAGCTGGCGATCGAAACGCCGGCGCATCGCACCCAGGCGGCGCGCCGCTTCGTGCCGAGCGCGGATCACCTCGAGTGGTTCAAGCCGAGCCCTGCGGGCGATTCGATCGCGATCGTCGCGCGCGGCCAGCTGTTCGCGATGCCGCTCTGGGAAGGCGCGCCGACGCGCCGCATCGACGACTCGGTGGCCGTCGCCACCGATGCCGCGTCGAGCGGCGGCGAGCCACCCGCGGCGCGCCTGCGGTGCGGCCAGTGGCTCGCGGACGGCGCGACGATGGTCGCCGCGAGCGACGCCTCGGGCGAGGAACGCCTAGTCGCCTTCACCGCCGCCGGCGTGCGCACCCTGCCCTGGGACACCGGCCATGTCAGCGCGCTGGTCGCCGCTCCGGTCGGCTCGCAAGTCGCGTTCGCGAACCATCGCAACGAGGTCTGGATCGGCGACGTCGAGAGCGGCTCGCTCGTCGCCGTCGACACCAGCACGCACGGCCGCAGCGACGATCTCGCCTGGTCGCCGGACGGCGCCTGGCTCGCCTACACGTTCGCCGCGGACACGCGCCACGTCGCGCTGCGCTTGTTCTCGGTGGCCGCGTGCACGGTCACCGCACTCACCGAACCCGAGTTCCGCGATTCCGCGCCCGCGTTCGACCCTGAGGGCCGCTATCTCTACTTCGTGTCGGTGCGCACCTTCGACCCGGTCTACGACAACGTCCGCTTCGACCTCAGCTTTCCGCGCGGCGCTCGGCCGTACCTGATCGCGCTGCAGGCGGGCGGTCGACCGCCGTTCGACCCGGAGCCGCGCAGCGTCGGCGCCGAGGCGAAAGGCCGGTTGGCGGGGGCCGGCGGCGACGCGGCGACGACGCGAAAGAAATCGGGGAGCGCCGAGCCGGTCAGGATCGATCTCGACGACATCGCCCGCCGCGTCACCGCCTTTCCGGTCGCCGAAGGACGCTACGGCCGGATCGCCGGCATGGCAGGCGGCAGAGTCGTATGGAACGCGCAGAACATCGTCGGCGCGCACGGCCGCGGCGGCCACAAGGAGGCGGCGGGCAAGCTCGAGCGCTTCGACTTCGCGACCGGCCGCACCGAGACGCTGATCGAGAAGAGCGACGACTTCGCCCTCGCCGACGACGCGGTCTCGCTCGTCTATCGCGACGGCAAGACCTTGCGCGCGATCGCCGCCGACCGCCCGGCCGACGCCAAGGCCGATCCGGCGGACGCCGACGGGCCGGCGTCGCGCAAGAACGGCCGCATCGACCTCGACCGCGTTCGTATCGCCATCGAGCCGCGCCGCGAGTGGCGCCAGATGCTGCGCGAGGTCTGGCGTCTGCAGCGCGACCAGTTCTGGTCGGCCGATCTCTCCGGCGTCGACTGGGACGCGGTGTGGCGGCTCTACGCGCCGCTCCTCGACCGCGTCGCCACGCGCGCCGATTTCTCCGACCTCGTCTGGGAGATGCAGGGCGAGCTCGGCACCTCGCACGCCTACGAGATCGGCGGCGATCACCGCAAGGCGCCCGCGCTCGCGCTGGGCCACCTCGCCGCCGCCACCCGCTGGGATGAGGCGCGCGGCGCCCACGAGATCATCGACATCGCTCGCGGCGACCCGTGGGATCCGAGCGCCGATTCGCCGCTCAACGCGATCGGCGTCGAAGCGAAGGTCGGCGACCGCATCGTCGCGGTCGACGGCCAGCCGCTCTCAAAGGATCTGCCGCCCGAGGCGCTGCTCGTCCATCGCGCCGGCCAGAGGGTCCAGCTCTCGCTCGCGCGCGGCGATGGGGCCGGCGGCGAGCGGCGGCGCGACACCGTCGTCACGACGCTGGCCGACGACATACCGGTCTACTACCGGCAGTGGGTCGAGAAGAACCGCGCCTGGGTGCATGAGCGCTCGGCCGGCCGCGTCGGCTACTTCCACGTTCCCGACATGCAGGCGGCGGGCTTCGCCGAGTTCCACCGCTACTTCGGCAACGAATGCGAGCGCGACGCGCTCATCGTCGACGTCCGCTACAACCGCGGCGGCCACGTCTCGCAGCTGCTGCTCGAGAAGGTCGCGCGCCGGCGCATCGCCTTCGTCCATTCGCGCTGGATGAACGTCGGCACCTATCCGGAAGAAGCGGTCGCGGGTCCCGTCGTCACCCTCACCAACGAGCA
>JBDSLQ010000357.1:0-6950 GCA_039916285.1 Caldimonas sp. | reverse complement strand
CGCCGGATCGCTGGGCTACGTCGCCCAGGCGGGCTGGGCGCCGTTCGCGAACTTCCTCAACGCGCAGGCGTTCGCCCGCTTCGCCAGCTACGACTTGTCGGTGATCCCGCTCTTCATCCTGATGGGCAACTTCGCGACGCAAGGCGGCATCTCGAAGGCGCTGTTCGAATTCGCGAGCTCGGTGATGGCGCGCTTTCGCGGCGGCCTGGCGATGGCGGCGGTGCTCGCCTCGGGCGCGTTCGGCGCGATCTGCGGCTCCTCGGTCGCGACCGCGGCGACCATCACCTCGGTGGCCTTGCCCGAGATGCGCCGCCATGGCTACTCGGGGCGGCTGGCGACCGGAACGCTCGCCGCCGGCGGCACGCTCGGCATCCTGATCCCGCCCTCGGTGCCGCTCGTCATCTATGCCATCCTCGCCGAGCAGAACATCGCCAAGCTGTTCGCCGCAGCGATGGTGCCGGGCGTGATCGCGATGGTCGGCTACATGATCGCGATCGCGATCTACGTCCGCGTCGTTCCGGGCCAGGCGCCCGCGGTCGACGACGACCGCCCGCCGATGACTCTGCATGCGCTCGGCGGCATCGTGCCGATCGCGGTCATCTTTCTGATCGTCTTCGGCGGCATATATGGCGGCCTCTTCACGCCGACCGAGGGCGCCGCCGTCGGCGCGGCGGCGACCTTCATCGCCGCGCTGGCCAAGCGCGAGATCACCTGGGCCAAGTTCAAGCATTGCTTCTACGCCACCGCGGAATCGTCGGCGATGATCTTCCTGATCTTCATCGGCGCCGACCTCATGAATTCGGCGCTGGCGCTGACGCAGGTTCCGGCGCAGCTCGCGACCGTCGTCAACGGCTGGGCGCTGGCGCCGGTGATGGTGGTCGCCGCCATCATGCTGTTCTACGTCGTCCTCGGCGCCGTGATGGACGAGCTGTCGATGATCCTGCTGACGATCCCGATCTTCTTCCCGATGATCATGGGCCTCGACTTCGGCATGCCGAAGGAATCGGTCGCGATCTGGTTCGGCATCATGGTGCTGATGACGGTCGGCTTCGGCCTGCTGGCGCCGCCGGTCGGCCTCAACGTCTACGTCGTCAACGGCATGGCCAAGGACGTGCCGATCGCCGAGAGCTACCGCGGCGTCATGCCATTCCTCGTTTCGGACACGATCCGATCGATCGTCCTGCTGCTGTTCCCGTCGATCTCCCTCTGGCTGGTGAAGTACGTCGGGTGAGCCTCCTTAGGGAAAAACGCGAGCGCGCTCGGGTCGCTTTGCCGCTACCTTTCCGCGTCCGGACCTTCAGGAAACCCAGATGAAACGCCGCTCCCTCCTTCAAGGCGCCGCCGCCGCCGTCCTCGGCGCGCCCGCGCTCTCGGGCTTGGCCCAGCAAACGGTCACGCTCAAGTTCCACACCTTTATGGCGCCTCAGTCGAACGTCTGGCTGTCGATGCACAAGCCGTGGATGGACAAGGTCGAGAAGGATTCCGGCGGCCGAATCAAGTTCGAGGCGTATCCGGCGATGCAGCTCGGCGGCACGCCGGTGCAGCTCTACGACCAGGCGCGCGATGGCGTCGTCGACGTCGTCTGGACGCTTCCCGGCAACACCGCGGGCCGATTCCCGCGCGTCGAGGTGTTCGAGCTGCCGTTCATCATGAACAACGCCGAGGCGACGTCGAAGGCGTACTGGGAGTACATCCAGACGCAGGCGCCCGACGAGTTCAAGGAAACGCAGGTCATCGCCCTGCAGGTGCACGGCCCGGGCATGTTCCACATGGCCGGCAAGCAGATCAAGTCGCCGGCCGACCTCAAGGGAGTGAAGGTTCGCGGGCCCACGCGCCAGGTCACGAAGCTCCTCGGCTCCCTCGGCGCGACGCCCGTCGGCATGCCGCTGCCGCAGATTCCCGACGCGCTCTCCAAGGGCACGATCGAAGGCTGCGTGATCCCGTGGGAGGTGGTTCCCTCGGTCAAGGTGCACGAGCTGACCAAGTTCCACACCGAGTTTCCGGCGAGCGGCCCGGCGCTCTACACCACGACCTTCGTGATGGCGATGAACAAGCCGAAGTACGAGAGCCTGGCGCCCGATCTGAAAAAGGTGATAGACGCCAACTCGGGCCTGGCGACGTCGGCGTGGCTCGGCAAGACGCAACAGAGCAACGATCCGATCGGCCGCAAGGCCGCGGTCGATCGCGGCAACACGATCCATACGCTCAGCACGGCCGAGGCGCAGGAATTCATCAAGGTCTCGCAAGCGATCGACGACGAGTGGGTCGCCGACATGAACAAGCGCGGCTTCGACGGCAAGAAGCTTCTGCAGACGGCGCGCGACCTGATCGCCAAGCACGGCAAGACCTGAGCCGCAGCGATCCGCGCCGCGGCGCGGTCGCGGCTCCGTCAGCTCTTGCCGGCGCCGCCGCGCGAGGCCGTGCTGCCTTCGGCTCCTTTCGGCAGCGGGCCGTCGCCGGGCCGCGGGCTTGTGCCGAGCGTCTGCGACGAGGTGCTCTGGCCCGCCGACGACGCCGAGCTGCCTGCGCCGGCGGTCACGGCGGCGCCAGGCGCCGGGTTGTCGCCGCTCGGTGGCTGGTAGACGTTGCTGTTGCCCGACGCACGCGTCGAGTTGCTGAGGTCGTTGCCCGCACTCGCGGTGGATGAATTCGTCAGCCCCGCGGGCGAAACCGGCAAGGGCGTCGACGCCGAAGCCGTGGGCGGCGTCGGCTGAACCGTGCTGCCCGTGGATCGCGCCGAATCGGCGCCGGGCGCGGCGCCGCGGTCGCAGCCGGCAAGGGCCAGTGCGGTGATGAAAACGAGCGAGGTCGAGAAACGGATCGGGGGGCGTTGTGTCATGGCCTTTCGGCCTTGGCAACTCGGGTGCCCGTGGAACGGGCGGCCGTTGACGCCTTAGAACGGCACCTCGTAGCGCCAGCCCTTGAAGGCCAGCACCGCCGACTTGAGGCGGATGCGGTCGAGGACCAGGCCGGGGCCGAGGCGATCGCCTTCGTGGAAGACCTGGCCGTTGATCATGACCATGCGGCTCGCCGCGTCGCCCGAATAGCTCGATCCGCCGATGACGATCTTGGGCAGGTCGCGCCGGATCTCTTCCGGCAGCTCGGCCTGCGAATAGACGCGCGCTTCGACCGCGCCCTTCGCTTGCCCGGACGGCAAGCCCGCGCCAGCCGCGCTCGCTGCGCCGACCCGCCGCGCCGCGCCGCGCCGCGCGTCTGCACCGGCGCGTGGTGCCGGCGGGGCCGTCGCGATGGCCGGCGTCGCGGCGGGCATCGGCGTCGGGGCGACAGCCGCTGTCGGCGCGGCAGGGGCCGTCGTGATGGTGCCCGTCACGCCGGCCGGCGCCGCCGTCGTGGTCGGCAGCGATTCGGGTCGGAGCGTCGGCAAGGGCGCCGGCAGCGGGGGCGTGATCGACCCTTCGATCGGCGCTCTCGGCACCGCCGCAGCGCCGCCGAAGAAATTCCAGGCAAGCACGGCAAGCAATGCAACCGCCAGCGCGACGACTGCCCAGACAAGCGCGTGTGGGCGGGCCGAAGCGGCGGCGGCGTCGTCCTCGGCGATGGTGTGCTGTTGCGACTGCAGGCTCGGCACGGCGCCGCGCTCGCGCTCTGCATCGGCGCGGCGCAGGGCGTCGAGGATGTACGACATGGCGGCTGCGCTCGTTCGCTCAGAGCGGCGCGTCGACGGCGAGCCGCGGCTCGTCGATGCCGATGACGCGGTTGAGCTGCATGAAAGTCGTCGGCCCGGCCTTGCCGACCGGCAAGCCGTGCGCAGCCTGGAACCTGCCGACCTTCGCGAGCAACTGGGCATCCATCGCCTGGCCCGGTGCGGGCGGCGGCTCGCCGACGAAGCGGGCCATCTGCGTCGCGAGGCGGTCGACCACCGGCCCGGAGGCGCCCTCGGCGACCGCCGAAACGTAGCCGGGCGGCAGGCGCCAGGCGGTCGCGAACTCGCCGCGCCAGACCTTGGCGAGCGCCGCCGTCTGCACCGCGAGGGTCTCGTCGCCGGCGCGCAGCGTCGCACGCGTGTCGTTGAGGCCGACGAGGAGCGCCGTCGTGGCGCGCCCGCTCTCGTCGCGAAGCCAGATGACGCCGGGGCGGCCCAGGCTTCTCAGGATCGGCAGCGTCGCGCTGAACTTCGAGCAGCGGATCTGCCGCCGCGCCGCCGCGGCGCAGGGATCGCCGCTGTAGCCTTCGACGCCCCACATCGGCAACAGGTCGCGCCAGGCCGTCCGCTCGTCGACGCCGAATGTTTCCAGCCGCGCGCGCAACGCCACGGTGTCGAGCGGTCCGGTGGTGCTCGGGCGCGCCGCCGCGACGACCGGTGCTGTCGCGGAAAGGGTGGCGAGGGCGGCGGGCGCGCCGGCAAGCGTGGCGGCGCTCGAGCTCAGCGCCTTCGGCGCGCTGCCGGCCGCGCTGGCCGGCCTCGGCATCGCGCCCGGCATCGGCAGCGACGACGCCGCCGGCGACGCTGGCCGTGCCGCGCTCGTGCCCGCGCCCGGCGCGGAGGCCGGACTCGCCGCGGCCAGCGACGTCGGCGCGATGATCTGGCGCCAGCCGCCGTAGAGCGCGAATGCGATCAGCGTCGCCAGCGCCAGGCCGGCGGCGACGACAAGTCCGAGTCCGGCATTGCTGCCTAGGCGGGCGCCATCGGGAGCGGCGGCGGTCGGCCGGCCGAAGACCTCGCGCCCGGCCTTCTCGATCATCGGGATGTCGATGCTGTGCCGGCCGTGCGCGTAGGCGCCGAGCATGACGCGGTCGCAGAGCAGGTTGATGCGGCGCGGCACCCCGCGCGTAATCTCGTGGATCCGCTGCAGCGCGCTGTGGTCGAACGGGATCGCCCGCGTCATGCCGGCGACGGAGAGGCGATGCCGTATGTAGTGCTCGGTCTCCTTGGCCGAGAGCGCATTCAGGTGAAAGCGGGCGATGACGCGCTGGGCGAGCTGTTCGAGGTCGGGCCGCTCGAGCATGGTGCGCAGCTCGGGCTGGCCGATCAGGACGATCTGCAGCAGCTTTCTCTCGTTGGTCTCGAGGTTGGTGAGCAGGCGCAGCTGCTCGAGCACGTCGGCCGAGAGCATCTGCGCCTCGTCGATGATCAGGACGTTGTTCTGGCCGACGGCGTGGGTCTGGAGCAGGAAGCCGTTGAGCGCGTCGACATAGGTCTTCACGGTCGGCGCCGGCGCGTCGGCCGGCGGCAGCGGGATGTGGAACTCGTCGCAGACCGTCTTCAGCAGCTCCATCACCGTGAGCTTGGGGTTGAAGATATAGGCGACGTTGCAGCGCTTCGGAATCTGCTCGAGGAAGCACCGGCAGACGGTCGTCTTGCCGGCGCCGATCTCGCCCGAGAGCAGGACGAAGCCGCCGCCGCCGCCGACGCCGTAGAGCAGGTGCGCCAGCGCCTCGCGGTGGCGCTTGCTCATGTAGAGATAGCGCGGATCCGGCGCGAGCGAGAACGGCTGCTGCTTCAGGCCGAAGAACCGCATGTACATGGCCGGGAGAATAACGTTGGCGCTGCCGGACTCGGCCCGCCGCCGCGTCGCGGCCGGGGGATCCGTGCCGGGGCCGTTCATGCCGGCGTGGCGGCGGCGCGATCGTCGCGCCGGCGCGGCTTCGAGGTCAACGACAATCGGTTCTTCACCACCGTATTCTGAACGCCGATGACTCCCCGATCTGCGATGAACACCCTTTCCATGGAGCGCCGCGGCGCGATCCGGGCCCTCGGCGCGGCCGTGCTCGCCGGCACTGTGTCCGCGACGGCATGGGCTGCAGACCCCTGGCCGGCCCGGCCGATCCGCTTCGTCGTCCCGTTTGCGCCCGGCGGCAGCTCGGAGATCGTCGCCCGCGCCGCCGCCGCCGAGCTCGGCAGGCTTCTCGGCGGCAGCGTGTTCGTCGACAACAAGCCGGGCGGGGCCGGCAATATCGCCATGGCCGAGGTCGCTCGCGCCGACGACCAGCACACGCTCGTCCTCGGCCACATCGGCACGCTCGCGGTCAACCCGTTCATCTTCGACAAGCTGCCCTACGACCCGATCAAGGACTTCAAGCCGATCTCGCTGCTCGCCAAGGTGCCGAGCCTGTACGTCGTCCACCCCGACGTGCCGGCGAAGAACCTGAAGGAATTCGTCGCCCTCGCCAAGGCCAAGCCGGGCCAGCTCAACTACGGCTCCGCCGGCAACGGCAGCGCCGGCCACCTGGCCTTCGAGTATCTGAAGATGGCGAGCGACATCTTCGTCCTCCACGTGCCGTACAAGGGCACCGGGCCGCAGCTCACCGACCTCCTCGCCGGCCGTCTGCACGCGGCGTCCGTCGGCGCGCCCGCGATCCTGCAGTTCATCAAGGCCGGCAAGCTCCGCTGCATCGCCACCGGAACGACGCAGCGGATCGCCCAGCTGCCCGATTGCCCCACCGTCGCCGAGCAGGGCTACCCGAAGTTCGAGATGACGCAGTGGTACGGCCTGCTCGCGCCGGCGAGCCTCGCCCCGGCGAACGCCGACAAGCTCGCCGCCGCCGCCGCGCGTGCGATGAAGGAGCCGGCCGCGCTCGAGCGGATGAGCGCCGACGCGGCGATCGCCGTCGGCAGCACGCCGGCCGAGTTCGCCGCCTTCATCGCTGCCGAGCGCGAGCGATGGAAGCCGGTGCTGGCGCGGGCGAAGGTCAAGCCGGACTGAAGTCGCGCGCGCGGATCGGTCGTCGGTCAGTCGTCGAGATAGTTGCCGGCGTCGAAGACGACCGGCGCGGCATCGGTGTCGAACGACACGCCCGCCGGGTCCTCGCCGCGCTGCACGCGCTCGACCTGCGCCTTGAGATATCGGCGCAGCATGACCAGGCCGCGGTCGGAGGTCGCGAGGTGCTCCTCCGAGTGGTGCGCGACCGGGCCCTGGCTCACCTGCGCCTCGTAGTCGCCCGGCAAGGCGCGATGCTCTTCCTCGCTCAACTCCTCCCACAGCCTGCCG
>JBDSLQ010000356.1:0-4879 GCA_039916285.1 Caldimonas sp. | reverse complement strand
GTGACGATCGACGGCGTTCGCGTCATCGGCTCGGCGCAGGCGCCGATCGGCTTCGCCGCGCCGATCGCCGTGAGCGGCAACGCCCACGCGACGATGACGCCGGGCGCCATCGCCGACTACGCCGATCAGCTCAGCCCCGCCGGCCAGGGCACGGCGACCTACGCGACCGTCGGCGGCAGCGCCCGGCTGACGGTCAGCGGCGGCATGTTCGGCGGGGCGGCGCTCGGCGGCGCAGACGGGGTCAACGGCTCGGTGGGCCGCGGCGCCTTCGTCCTCACCGGCAACGGCAGGCTCGACCTCGACAACGTCGTCGTCAACGTCGACTCGAGCGGCGTGTCGTTGTTCGGCGGCGCGACCCAGCTCTTCATGACCGGCTCGACGCTGCGCTCCAACGTCAACACGGGCGCCGGCGCAGGCATCCACGCGGCGCTGGGAACGCCGCAGATCACGCTCGTCAATTCGGTCGTCACCGGCTTTGCCAACGCCTACAGCGGCAGCTCCACCGGCATCGTCGTCGGCACATTCGCGCAACCCGGCGTCGCGGCGACGATCGCGGTCAGCAACGCCGCGCTGAGCGGCAACGACACCGGCATCGACGTTCGCAGCGGCAGCACGTCGGCAGGCTCGCTCCTGCTCACCGGCGGCAACCTCGCGCTCACCGGCAATCTCTTCGGCGGCCTGGTGTGCAGCGATGCCTGCAGCGTCGACGTCGCCGGCGGCGAGGTGAGCGGCAACGGCGCGACCAGCGCCGCCGTGGCCGGCAGCCACACCTTCTACGGTGGCATCTGGCTCGGCTCGACCAACCGGAGCTACTTCCTGAAGCTGCGCAACGTGCAGGTCACCGGCAACAAGAGCCTGTCGACCGGCAACACGAACCAGAGCAGCAACTCCGGCGTCACCCTCGCCGGCAACGCGACCTCGCTCTACGACCTCGGCACCGCCTCGAGCCCGGGCAACAACGTCATCGCCGGCAACACGACCGGCAACCAGACGACCGGGCTCAACGTCGCCGTCGCGCCCGGCGTCACCGTTCGCGCGGTCGGCAACACCTTCAGCGCCGGCGTGCAAGGCGCCGACGGCCTCGGCAAGTACCAGCTCGGCACGGCGCCGTGCGGGCCGTCGGGCTGCGACCTGACCAGCACGGCGAGCAGCGGCGCGAACTTCCGCGTCGGCAGCGGCGTGCTGCGCCTCGCCGAGTAGCGCCGCGCCGCCGTCGCGCTCATGCCCATTCCTCGACCGGCGCTGCCGATTTCCTCATCAACACCGGCAGCCCGGGGCTTGCCGAACAGGAGCGACTGACCATGAACACGATCCCTAACGTTCTTCGATTTGCGCCACCCGCCGGCCTCGGCATCGCGATCCGGCGGCTGGCGCTGATGGGCATCGCCGCCGCGCTCTCGGCGTGCGGCGGCCACGACCATGTGGTCAACGACGGGCCCCCGGTCATCGCGACCCAGCCGGCCGACCAGAGCGTCCCCTCCGGAAGCGGCGCGAGCTTCAGTGTCGGTGCGACCGGTGCCGACCCGCTGGCCTACCAGTGGTCGAGCAGTGCCGACGGCGCGACTTTCACGCCGCTCGCCGGCGCCACGGGCAGCAGCTACAGCGTGGGCGCCACGGCGACGAACCAGAGCGGCACGTATTTCCGCGTCGTCGTCAGCAACGCCCTGGGCAGCCTCACCAGCGGCTCGGCGCGCCTGACCGTCATTGCCGCGGCCGCGGCACCGGCCGTCACCACGCAGCCGGGCGACCAGGCGGTGACCGCGACGGCGACCGCGATCTTCCAGGCGGCGGCAAGCGGCACGCCGCCGCCCACGGTGCAGTGGCAGATCAGCACCGACGGGGGCGTCAGCTTTAGCGACATCGCCGGTGCCACGGCTTCCAGCTACACCACGCCGGCGACTCTGCTGGCCGACGACGGCCAGCGATTTCGTGCCGTCTTCACCAATGGCTCGGGAACGGTCAGCAGCAACTCGGCGCGCCTCATCGTCAGCGCGCCCGGCGCGGCGCGTTTCCCGGGTCCGAACGGCATGGCGTTCGACGCCGCTGGCAACGCTTACGTTTCCGACGGGAGGAACCACACCGTCTCGATGGTCACGCCTGCCGGTGCCGTGACCACGCTGGCGGGCTCGGCGGGCACGAGCGGCAGCGCCGACGGCATCGGCAGCGCGGCGCGCTTCCTGCAACCCGACGGGCTGGCCGTGGACGCGGCCGGCAACGTGTTCGTCGCCGACTCGGGCAACTTCACGATTCGCAAGGTCACGCCGGCCGGCGTCGTCACGACCTTCGCGGGCCTGGCGCGTCAGGACGGCAGCGCTGACGGCACGGGCAGCGCGGCGCGGTTCGACCGTCCGCGCGCCCTCGCGCTGGACGCGGGCGGCAACCTTTACGTCGCCGACAGCGACAACTACACGATCCGCAAGATCACCCCGGCCGGCGCGGTGACCACGTTGGCCGGGCTGGCCAAGAGCATGGGCAACGCCGATGGCCCTGGAAACGTGGCGCGCTTCAACAGTCCTCAAGGCATCGCGCTCGATGCCGGCGGCAACCTCTTCGTCGCGGACACGAATGCCAGCACGGTCCGCATGATCTCGCCAGGCGGGAACGTCACGACGCTCGCCGGTCTCGCGGAGACCGTCGGCAGCGCGGACGGCACCGGCAGTGGCGCGCGCTTCAACCGCCCGCGCGGCATCGCGGTCGATGCAGCTGGCACGGTCTACGTCGTCGACATCGCCGGACACACAGTACGGCGGATCACGCCGGCCGGGGTCGTCACCACGCTGGCCGGTCTGGCCGGTGCGCCGGGATTCGTCGACGGCACCGGAAGCGCCGCCAGATTCCGCTTTCCGGTCGGCGCCTCGATCGACGCAGCGGGCAACGTGTTCGTCGCCGACAACGGCAACGAAGCGGTGCGCAGGGTCACGCCGGCCGGGGTTGTCACGACCTTCGCGCAGTAGGTGGCGAGGCCGCACGATTCCGAGATGAGGCTTTGCATCGCAGGCGTCGTCGGCATCGGCAGCATGGAGCTCGCGATGGTCGAGAGACTGAGCGGCATCGGCCGGGACGCCGCGGTGCGCGACGTGCGCGCCGATCGCGAAGCGCAGGCGAGCGTGATCGGTGCGCGGGCCTGCGCGACGCTGGCGGCGCTTGCTCAGACGGACAGCGGGCCAGAGGTCGAGGCTCGGCGGATCGAGGTACGCGGGTCCCGAGCCGTCAAACGAAGGGAGCGTGTCGCGTCGCGGCGCAATTCGGAATCATCGCCACGGGCGTGCTCGCCGCGTGCGTCGGCGCCATCGCAACGTTGACGTCGAGCACGGTCACCAGGCCGCCGAGACCCTCAGCGCCGATGCCGAGCGCGTTGACCTTGTCGAACAGCTGACGCGCAGTGGCTCGACCCTGTTCGCCGGACCGCGCTGCTAGGCAGCGCGTTGCCCGCGCCGCGCCACGAGCGCGTCGCACACCGCCGCCGTGACTTCGGCCGTCGTCGCTGTGCCGCCGAGATCGCGCGTATGCAGACGCGGCTCGGCGGTGACCTGCTCGATCACCGCCATCAAGCGCGCCGCCGCGTCGGTTTCGCCGAGGTGCTCGAGCATCATCACGCACGACCAGAAGGTGCCGATCGGGTTGGCGAGCCCCTGGCCCATGATGTCGAAGGCCGAGCCGTGGATCGGCTCGAACATCGACGGGAAGCGGCGCTCGGGATCGATGTTGGCGGTCGGCGCGATACCCAGGCTGCCCGCCAGCGCGGCGGCGAGGTCGCTCAGGATGTCGGCGTGCAGGTTGGTCGCGACCAGGGTGTCGAGCGACCCGGGTCGGTTGACCATGCGCGCCGTCGCCGCGTCGACGAGCTCCTTGTCCCAGCGCACGTCGGGAAACCCGCGTGCAACCTCGACCGCGATCTCGTCCCACATCACCATCGCGTGGCGCTGCGCGTTGCTCTTGGTGACGACGGTGAGCAGCTTCCTCGGCCGCGACTGCGCGAGGCGAAAGGCGAAGCGCAGGATGCGCTCGACGCCGGCGCGCGTCATCATCGAGACGTCGGTCGCCACCTCGATCGGCAACCCCTGGTGGACGCGCCCGCCGACGCCCGAGTACTCGCCCTCGCTGTTCTCGCGGACGATCACCCAGTCGAGGTCTTCCGGCCGGCAGCGCTTCAGGGGCGCGTCGATGCCGGGCAGGATGCGGGTCGGCCGCACGTTCGCGTACTGGTCGAGCCCCTGGCAGATCTTCAGGCGCAGGCCCCAGAGCGTGACGTGGTCCGGGATGTCCGGGTCGCCGGCCGAGCCGAACAGGACGGCGTCCTTGCCGCGCAGCGCGTCGAGGCCGTCCGCCGGCATCATCTCGCCGTGGGCGCGGAACCAGTCGCCTCCCCAGCCGAAGTCCTCGAACTCGAACGAGAACGCAGCGCCGGCGGCAACGGCGTCGAGAACCTCGCGCCCGGCGGGAACGACCTCCTTGCCGATGCCGTCACCGGGAATGGTCGCGATGCGATAAGTCTTCATCGATTGGGCTCCTCGACATCAGGCGGCAACGACGGGGATCTTGGCAATTCGCGCCTTCCACTCCGCCGGCCCCGTCTCGTGCACCGAAGTGCCATTGGCGTCGACAGCGACCGTCACCGGCATGTCGAGGACCTCGAACTCGTAGATCGCTTCCATGCCGAGGTCGGCAAAGGCGACGACGCGGGCCTTCCGGATCGCCTTCGAGACGAGGTAGGCGGCGCCGCCCACGCCCATCAGGTAGGCGCTCCTGTGCTTCCTGATCGCCTCGATCGCGGCCGGGCCTCGCTCGGCCTTGCCGATCATGGCGATGAGTCCGGTCTGGCCGAGCATCATCTCGGTGAACTTGTCCATCCGCGTGGCCGTGGTCGGGCCTGCCGGAC
>JBDSLQ010000355.1:0-10111 GCA_039916285.1 Caldimonas sp. | reverse complement strand
TCGATCGCCGCCATGTGCTCGGCGCTGTCGCGGCGCGCGAGCAAGCCGCCGTGGATCGCCGGGTGCAGCGTCTTGACTCTGCCGTCGAGCATCTCCGGAAAGCCGGTGTGATCGGCGACCTCGGTGACCGCGAGGCCGGCGCCGGCCAGCAGCTTGGCCGTCCCGCCGGTGGAGAGCAGCTTGACGCCGAGGGCCGCCAGCTCGCGCGCGAGCTCGACGACGCCGGTCTTGTCGGAGACGGATATCAGCGCCTGCATCGCAGTCTCCCCGGGTGATCGAGAGCGCGCGGGCTCACTTGATCAGCTTGTGCTCGACCAGCTTCCTGCGCAAGGTGTTGCGGTTGATTCCGAGCCACTCGGCGGCCCGGCTCTGGTTGCCGCCGGCTTCCTTCATCACGACCTCGAACAGCGGCCGCTCGACGACGCGCAGGATCATCTCGTACATCGCCGTCGGCTCGACGCCGCGCAGGTCCCGGAAGTAGCCCTCCAGGCTGTCGCGGACGCACTCCTCGATGTGCTTCTTGTTGGTGGTGGGCATGCGTCAGTGGAGGGGAAAGGCGACCTCGCCATGCACGTCGTCGGCAAAAGGCATGCGCGGCATGGTGTCGGCAAGGCGATCGAACCAGGTGCCGACCGCGCGCGCCTGTGCGTCGCACGACTCGATCCCGTTCATCTCGCTGCGAAACGCGTCGCCGCCCGGCAGTCCCTTCAATGTCCAGCCGATGTGCTTCCTGGCGCTGCGAACGCCGGCGAACTCGCCGTAGAGGCGGTAGTGGTCATCGAGGTGCTCGAGCAGCCAGCCCTTGACGTCGGCGACGCGGGGGGGCGCCGCCGTTTCGCCGGTGGCGAGGTGGTGCGCGATGTCGGCGAAGATCCACGGCCGCCCCTGCGCGGCGCGGCCGATCATGATCGCGTCGGCGCCGGTCGCGGCGAAGACCTCACGCGCCTTGGCAGGCGAATCGATGTCGCCGTTGGCGACGACCGGGATCGCCACCGCGCGCTTGACCGCGGCGACGGTCTCGTACTCGGCGCTGCCCTTGTAGCCCTGCTCGCGGGTGCGGCCGTGGACGGCGACCATGGCGACGCCGGCGTCTTCGGCAGCGCGGGCGATCCGCACCGCGTTCTTTTCGCTCTCGCACCAGCCGGTGCGCATCTTCAGCGTCACCGGCACGCGGTGCGGCGCGCAGGCGGCGACCACCGCCTCGACGATCGCCAATGCCAGCGGCTCGTCCTTCATCAGCGCCGAGCCGGCCCACTGGTTGCAGACCTTCTTGGCCGGGCAGCCCATGTTGATGTCGATGATCTGGGCGCCGCGCGCGACGTTGTAGGCAGCCGCCTCCGCCATCATCGCCGCGTCGGTGCCCGCGATCTGCACCGAGATCGGGTCGGTCTCGCCGGCGTGATCGGCGCGTCGGCTCGTCTTCAGCGTCGCCCACAGGTCCTTCCTCGAGGTCACCATCTCGCTCACTGCGTAGCCGGCGCCCAGGCGCTTACAGAGCTGGCGGAAAGGCCGATCGGTGACGCCCGCCATCGGCGCGGCAAACAACCGGTTCGCCAGCGTGATGTGGCCGATGCGCATGAGGGGGCGGGGGTGGGTGCTGAAAAACGAGGCAGCAGTATAGCGGCGGCTTTTCGCAGCTTTTTCCAGTGCGAACCCCCATGTGCGGGGGCTCGATAATCAGTCCGATGGATGCATGGATGAGTGCGCTCATGACGGTGCTTGCACTGCCTCAAGTGGGCTTGTCGACCGTTTTCTTCATTGCCTTCATCGCCTCGACGTTGCTCCCGCTCGGCTCCGAGCCGGCAGTGTTCGCGCTCGTCAAGCTCAACCCCGAGATGTTCTGGCCGGCGATCGGCGTTGCCACGGCCGGTGCCACGCTCGGCGGCGCGGTCACCTGGTGGATGGGCTATGGCGCTGAACGCGCCTACGAGCACATGACCCACAAGCACAAGGACGGCCGCGCCTTGCGCTGGCTGCGCCGCTTCGGCCCGAAAGCCTGCCTGCTGTCGTGGCTTCCGATCGTCGGCGATCCGCTCTGCGCGGTTGCCGGCTGGCTGAAGCTGCCGTTCTGGCCCTGCCTCGTCTACATGACGATCGGCAAGTTCGCCCGCTACTTCGGGATGACCGCCGGGTTGATCTGGTTCTTTCCGGGGCAATACGTGCACTGAGCCGGAAACGACGAAAAGGACGCCGAAGCGTCCTCTCGTGGAAGAGCGTGAGGATCAGGCGGCCGACTTGCGCGTCGAGCGCTTGGCAGCGGTCTTCCTCGGCGCCGTCTTCGCGCCGGTGCGAGCGGTGGCCTTGCGAGCCGCCGACTTCGCGCCGCTGGCGACCTGCGCCGAGAGGGCGTCGATCCGCGCCATCAAGGCGTCGACGTCCTTCGACGACGGCACGCCGAGCTTCTTCATCGCCTTGGCGGTGCGTTCCTCGAAGATCGACTCGAGCTTGTCCCACTGCTTGCCGGCCTTGGCGGTGACGTCCTCGGCCATGCTCGTCATCTTGCTCGACACGTCGCCGAGCTTCTCTTCGGCCACGCTCTGCGTCTTCTTCTGCAGCGCCGTGCCTTCCTTGACGAGGGCGTCGAACACCTGACGGCCTTCGGCCTGCGCCTTGGCGAAGGCGCCCATGCCAGCGAGCCAGATCTGCTGCGCCGATTCCTTGACCGAGCCGGCCATCGCGCTGTCGAACAGGCCGGCGCCGGAAGCCTTCTTCTTGTCGGCCATCGCCTTGAGTTTCTTGACCATCTTCATTCTCCTGAGTGGTTGGGGCTGCACGGCAGCGCTGTGGCAATGTAGGCAAAGACGTTGGGGAGGACACACTAAGTCGCTAGGGCGCCGCCCCTAAAGGTGCCTAGACTCGATGCCGGGGGGAAGGACCGGCATGGCGACCGCGAAGATCCGTTGGCTGCTGCTCGGGCTGGCGCTGGCCGCGGGTGGCCAGGCGGCGGCGCAGCGAATGCTCTACCGCTGCGTCATCGACGGCAAGACGTCGCTGTCTGACCGCCCCTGCGCCGAGCGGCCGTCGCCCAGCTTCGCCGTCATCGGGCCGGCGCGCGAGCCGCGCCAGTCGATGTCGTCGACGCCGATGGTCTCGAAGGCGGCGACTCACCTCGATTACCTCAGCCCGCTCTGCGCCGAGCTCAACGAAGGCATGCGCAACGGACCGGCGCGCGGCCTCGGCCCCCGTGCCCTCGCCGAGCTGCACAGCTCGTACCGCGAACGCTGCGGCGAGGACGACGCGGTGGCACGCAAGCGCTTCGTTGAAGAGCAGGCCAAGAAGCGCGATGCGCACAACAACGAGCTGCTGGCCGAAAAGCGCGAGCGGGACCTTGTCAAGCTGACGCGCGAGCAATGCGACGAGATGTACCGCATCGCCCACAACCGGCGCAAGAAGCTCGAGGCGCTGTCGCCCGGCGAGCGTGCCGATTTCGAGCGCTTCGAGGCGAACCGCAAGTCGCGCTGCCAGCCGGCTTGATCGCGTCGGTCGTTCGCCAGTCGGGTTTGCCCCGCGCGTCAGGTGCGCTGGCCTGCACAAGAATCCACCGAACGCGGGCGCGAGGTGCGCACCGCGGCCAGGGAGACAGGCATGCGCTATTTCGTCACCGGGGCCACGGGCTTCATCGGCAAGCGACTCGTCAAGGCCTTGCTGGCCCGGCGCGGCGCCGTCGTCCACTTCCTGCTGCGCCCCGAGAGTGAGGGAAAGCTTCCCAAGCTGCTCGAATACTGGGGCGTACAGACAGGCAGCAAGCGCGTCGTCGCGGTATACGGCGACCTGACCGCGAAGCGTCTCGGCGTTTCCGCCGACGCGATCAAGAAGCTGAAGGGCGAGGTCGACCACGTCTATCACCTGGCCGCCGTCTACGACCTGTCGGCGGACGCCGAGTCGCAGATCGCAACCAACATCGAGGGCACGCGCGCCGTCGTCGAGTTCGCCAAGGCGATCGATGCAGGCCACCTCCACCACGTCAGCTCGATCGCGGCGGCCGGTCTCTACGAGGGGGTCTTTCGCGAGGACATGTTCGACGAGGCGGAGGGACTCGACCATCCCTACTTCATGACCAAGCACGAGAGCGAGAAGATCGTTCGCGCCGAGTCCAAGGTGCCTTGGACGGTGTACCGCCCGGCGCTCGTCGTCGGCGACTCGCAGACCGGCGAGATGGACAAGATCGACGGCCCCTACTACTTCTTCAAGCTGATCCAGCGCATGCGCCAGTTGCTGCCGCCTTGGATGCCCTCGATAGGCCTTGAGGGCGGGCGCATCAACATCGTTCCGGTCGATTTCGTCGTCGCCGCGCTCGACCACATCAGCCACCTGAAGACCGACCTCGACAAGCGCTGCTTCCACCTGGTCGATCCGCTCGGCTACCGCGTCGGCGACGTTCTCGACATCATCAGCAAGGCGGCGCACGCGCCGAAGATGAATCTGTTCGTCAACGCGGCGTTGCTCGGCTTTATCCCCAAGGGCGTGAAGAAGGGAATGATGGCGCTGGCACCGGTGCGCCGGGTCAAGGCGGCGGTGCTGAAGGACCTCGGCCTGCCCGAGGACATGCTGACCTTCGTCAACGTCCCGACGCGCTACGACTGCCGCGAAACGCTCGCCGCGCTGAAGGGCTCGGGCATCTCGTGTCCCAAGCTCGACGACTACGCCTGGCGCCTCTGGGACTACTGGGAACGCCACCTCGATCCTGCCCTGATGATCGACCATTCGCTGCGCGGCACGGTGAGCGGCAAGGTCGTTCTCGTCACGGGCGGCTCGTCGGGCATCGGCCTGGCGGCCGCGACCAAGTTCGCCGAGGCCGGCGCGATCACCGTCATCTGCGCACGCGACGAGGCCAAGCTCCTCGAGGCCAAGCGCGAGATCCTGGAGAAGGCGGGCAAGGGCGCGACCGTCGAGACTTTTTCAGCCGACATCGCCGACGAGGCGAGCTGCAAGGCGCTCGTCGAATGGCTGAACGAGAAGCACGGCGGCGTCGACTTTCTCATCAACAACGCCGGCCGCTCGATCCGCCGCGCCATCGAGGCGAGCTACGAGCGCTTTCACGACTTCGAGCGGACGATGCAGCTCAATTATTTCGGCTGCCTGCGCGTGACCATGGGCTTCCTGCCTGGCATGGTCGCCAAGAAGAAGGGCCACATCGTCAACATCAGCTCGATCGGCGTGCTGACCAACGCGCCCCGCTTCTCGGCCTACGTCGCCTCGAAGGCGGCGCTCGACGCCTGGACGCGCTGCGCGTCGAGCGAATACGCCGATATCGGCATCACCTTCACCACGATCAACATGCCGCTCGTTCGCACGCCGATGATCGGCCCGACCAAGATCTACGACAACGTGCCGGTGCTGGCGCCGGAAGAAGCCGCCAACATGATCGCCGAGGCGTGCGTCGAAAAGCCGGTGCGGATCGCGACGCGGCTCGGGATCACCGGCGAGCTGATGCACGCGCTGGTGCCGCGCGTCGCGCAGATCGTCATGAACTCGACGTTCCGGATGTTCCCGGACAGCGCGGCGGCCAAGGGCGACAAGGAGAAGAAGTACCAGCCGTCGGCGGAGGCGGTGGCGATGGCGCAGATGATGCGCGGCATCCATTTCTGACCCACTCGGAACGCGCGTTCGCGCGTCCGACGGGTGGGGCTCGTTCGACGGATCACCGCGCCAAAGGCGCGGCTTCCGTCAACTCGCCTGCGGTCGCCCTGCGGCGACCGCTTCTCGCTCGCTGCGCTCGCCTCGAGACTCCATCTCCTCTGCCTCTGCCGCTTGCGGCATACGGTTGGGTGAGGGCGGCGCGTCGCCCCGTTTACTGGGCCTTCGCGCGGGCCATGACCAGCGCGGGCTCGGCACGGTACTGCTGCGGAAAGATCGCTTTCAGGTTGACGATCTTGGGCAGGTCGTAGCGGGCGATGTAGCCCTGCGTCGGATTCAGCGTCAGGTAATCCTGGTGATACGCCTCGGCGGGGTAGAACGCCGTGAGCGGGACGACCTGGGTCACGATCTTCTTCGAGTACGACTTGGCGGCGTCGAGCTGGGCGATGTACTTCTCGGTCGTTTCCTTCTGCGCCGCGTCGGCGTGGAATACCGCGGAGCGGTACTGCGGGCCGTTGTCGGGATCCTGGCGGTTGAGCTGGGTCGGGTCGTGCGCGACCGAGAAATAGATCTGCAAGAGCGTGCCGTAACTCACCTTCTTCGGGTCGTAGGTGATCTTCACCGCCTCGGCGTGGCTGGTGAGGCCGCTGCCGACGAGCTCGTAGACCGCCGTCTTCTCGGTGCCGCCGGCGTATCCCGAGACGGCCTGGACGACGCCGTGGACGCGCTGGAAGACGCCTTGCACGCCCCAGAAGCAGCCGCCGGCGAAGACCGCCGTCTGCGTGCCGCTGGCATTCGTGGTCGTATCGACCGCCGGCGGCGCGATCTTGACTGCCGCTTCGCCGGCGCTGCCGAACTGCGGCGCGAAGGCGCCGATCGCGAGCGCGGCGACGAGGCCGGCGAAGAGCGCCGTCCGGCGCGGCGTCGACAAGGGGGCGAAAGTGGTTCGTGTCATGGTCGTCTCGTTCGTCAAATGTCGCTTGGTCTGTACCAGGCAGTCGATGATTACAGAGATCGACGCGGGACGTCGCGGCGCGGCTGCAAGACACCGGTCATGGCGCGGGCGGCACGCCCTCGCCGAGCCAGGCGCCGTCGGCGCGCAGCGCCGCCCGGACCGCTGCAACCGGCACGCCGCGCAGATCGCCCGAGGTGCGGGCGAGGGCGGCGAGCGTCCCCGCTGCCTGGCCCATGGCGAAGCAGCCCCCGGAGACGCGCGCCGCCGACTGACCGTCGTGCGTCATCGATGCGCAGCGGCCCGCGACGAGCAGATTGCCGGCGCCGCCTGCGCTTTCCACGCGCGGCATCAGCATTCGCAGCGGCAGCTGACTGAAGCCGCGCGACTCCGGGATCGGTGGCCAGCGCCACTCGACGTCGCCGGCGACGTGCATCTCGAGGGGCCAGCCGTTGACGCCGATCGCATCGGCGAAGCTGGCGCAGCCGATGACGTCGTCGCCGCTCAACACGTACTCGCCGACCAGCCGGCGCGTCTCGCGAATGCCGACCTGCGGCGCGATCTCGAGCAGGTAGGCGCTCTCGAAGCCAGGGACGCCAGTGCGCAGGAAGCGCAGGTAGTCGATCGCCTGACGCCGGCCGTCGACCTCCGCCGCGGAGAGCGATCTCGCGTCGGTGCCGTCGACGGCCGAGCCGTCGGCGTTCTTCAGCTGGGTGACGTTGACGCGCCATTCGCCGCCATGGCGCTGCGGCCGGACGATCGCGCCGCGGCGCGGGAAGCGGAAGTCGCCGGCGGCTTCGGCCGCGTCCATCAGCGCCGGGATCGTCCGCCAGGCCTCGCCGGCACGCTCGCCGTCGACCTGGCCGACGCGAAACATCAGGGTCGGAAAGAGCAGCGGACCGGCGGGCTGCATTGCGACGCCGGCGAAGTGGGCAAGGTCGCCGTCGCCCGAGCAGTCGATGAAGGTGGTGGCGCGGATTGCGAACCGGCCCGACTTGGTCTCGACGAGAAGGGCATCGAGGCGCCCGCCGCTGTCTTGCAAAACACCGACCGCGACCGCATGGAAAAGCAGCTCGGCGCCCGCCGAGACGAGCAGCGCGTCGGCGGCGCACTTGAACGCCGCGTTGTCGTACGCCTGCGCCAGGATCTTGCCGAAGACGAGGTGCGGCTCGTTCAGGCCGTCCAGCGCGCGCATGCGCTCGAGCAGCTCGTCGACGACGCCGCGGACGACGCGCATGTGCGTGCCGTGCACGTTGGCGTGCAGGCCGCAGAAGTTGGTGACGCCGGCCGCCGTTCCCATGCCGCCGAGAAAGCCGTAGCGCTCGACGGCGAGCGTGCGCGCGCCGCGCCGCGCCGCCGCCGCGGCCGCGGCGATGCCGGCCGGCCCGCCGCCGAGGACGACGACGTCGTACGTGCCGAAGACCGGCGTCGAGCGCGCCGGCTCGGCCACGGCCGGCGCGGCGATCACGTCAGTCGAGAGAGATTCCGTTCTTCTGGATGATCGGCCGCCAGCGCTCGATGTCGGCGGCGAGCCAGGCACGCGCCTCGGCGGGCGAGTCGGCGACGACGTCCATGTACTGCAGCTTCAGCTTCTCGCGCACCTCCGGGTCGGCGAGGATCTGCACCAGCTCGGCATGCAGGCGCTTGACGATCGCCTCGGGGGTCTTCGCCGGAACGACGAAGCCCATCCAGGCGTCGGCCTGGATGTCCTTCAAGCCGCTCTCGGCCAGCGTCGGAAGATCGGGCAACGCGGCCGAGCGCTTCGCCGTCGCGACCGCGAGCGCCCTGATCTTGCCGGCCTTGATCTGCGGCATCACCGCGGCGGCCGGCAGCACGGCGATGTCGGCGTTGCCGGCGAGCAGAGCGGTCACCGCCGGGCCCGAGCCCGCATAGGGAACGTGGACGACTGTGCTGCCGCTCTTGGACGCCAGCGATTCCATCGCCAGGTGCGAGATGCTGCCGGCGCCCATCGACGCGTAGTTGTACTTGCCGGGGTTCTTCTTCATCAGCGCGATCAGCTCGTCGGTACTCGACACGTCCAGCGTCACCGGTACGACGAGCACACTCGGCTGCGTCGCGGCGATGCTGACCAGCTCGAGGTCCTTGGCCGCGTCGTACGGCATCTTCTTGAACAGCAGCGCGTTGACGCCGAGCGGCCCGGCGATGCTGACGCCGATCGTCGAGCCGTCCGGCGGAGCCTTGGCGATGGCGTCGGTGCCGAGGTTGCCGCTCGCCCCGGCCTTGTTTTCGATCACCATCGGCTGGCCGGTGCGTTTGGCGAGCTTGTCGCCGACGATGCGGGCGATGATGTCGGGCGTCGAGCCCGGGCCGTAGGGGACGACGATGCGCACCGGGCCCTTCGGCCAGTCGCCCGGCGCCGCGGTCTGCGCCGAAGCGGCGGCGCACGCGAAGAGGAGGGCGAGCGCGCTCGCGCAGCGGCGCAGCGGAAAAAGAGTGAGGCGTTGCATTCGGGAATCTCCTTCGAAGTTACGATTCTGGCCGCTTTCGCCCGCTTCCACGGACCTGTGCCCATGACCGCCGAGCCCCCCGCTGCAAACGCCCCCGACCTCGCCCACGTGTCGCCGCGCGACAAGGCCGAGATCCTGGCCCAGGCGCTTCCCTACATCCGGAAGTTTCACGGCAAGACGATCGTCATCAAGTACGGCGGCAACGCCATGACCGACCCCGCGCTGCAGCAGGACTTCGCGGAGGATGTGGTCCTCCTGAAGCTGGTCGGCATGAACCCGGTGGTCGTCCACGGTGGCGGCCCGCAGATCGAGGAGGCGCTCGCCAAGATCGGCAAGAAGGGCCAGTTCATCCAGGGCATGCGTGTCACCGACGACGAGACGATGGAGGTCGTCGAGTGGGTGCTCGCCGGCCAGGTGCAGCAGGACATCGTCGGCCTGATCAACGTCGCCGGCGGCAAGGCGGTCGGCCTGACGGGGCGCGACGGCGGCCTGATCCGCGCCAAGAAGCTGCGCATGGTCGACCTCAACGACCCGAGCAAGGAGCACGATGTCGGCCTCGTCGGCGAGATCGAGTCGATCGATCCGAGCGTCGTCCGGGCGTTGCAGGACGACCAGTTCATCCCGGTGATCTCGCCGCTCGGCTTCGGCGCCGACAACGAGAACTACAACATCAACGCCGACGTCGTCGCCGGCAAGCTCGCCGAGGTGTTGAAGGCCGAGAAGCTGATGATGCTGACCAACATCCCCGGCGTCCTCGACAAGGCCGGCAAGCTGCTCACCGACCTGACGGCGCGCGAGATCGACGAGCTGTTCGCAGACGGCACCATCTCGGGCGGCATGTTGCCCAAGATCCAGTCGGCACTCGACGCCGCCAAGAACGGCGTCAACACCGTTCACATCATCGACGGCCGCGTGCCGCACGCGATGCTGCTCGAGGTCCTCACGGAGCAAGCCTACGGAACGATGATCAGGTCGCGGTAGCGAGCATGGTGCTGCGCACCACGCTCGTGCGTGACAGGATTGCTCCCACCCCAACCCCGCCCTCCAATACGGCGGGGCGGCCTTCTGCGAAGGCCCGTCGCGCTGCGCACTCGGCACGCAAAAGGGACGCCGG
>JBDSLQ010000354.1:0-4300 GCA_039916285.1 Caldimonas sp. | reverse complement strand
AAACGCAAGCTCGACCGCGAGCTCGCCCTGCTCGACACCTACTTCGCGGCGGTGCGCGACACCAGCGTCAGCCTGGTGCGCGTCGCCGATGTCGCCGCGCCGGCGCTCCGCTACGAGGTGCGCGGCGGCGACTGGTCCGCCCTGCGCAAGACGCTCGAGACGACGGTCTACGACGGCGCGAGCAACCTCGGCGCCGTCCGACACGACGGCGTCTCGGCCGAGGCGCTCTGGTTCAGCGACGGCCTCGCCAACTACGGCACGCCCTGGCGACTCGCGTTCCCGGTGCCGGTGTTCGCGATCAGCAGCGCCGCCAGCGCCGATCCGGTCGCGCTGCAGGCGCTCGCCGACGCCAGCGGCGGCCGCAGCATCGATCTCGCGACCGCCACCCGCCAGGGCGCCGCCGACGCGCTGCTGCGCCGCGGCACCGACGTCGCCGGCGTCAGCGCGCTCGGCGCGCGCGAGCTCATCGTGCAGTCGCAGAGCGCGGCGGCGGGACGCCTCGTCTTCGCCGGCGTGCTCACCGCCGCCGAGGCCGAGATCACCGTGCGCCTGCGCGACGCTTCGGGCGCCGTGACGACGCGGGTCGTGCCGGTGCGTGCCGGCCGAAATCCGTCGCGCCTGGCGGCGGTGCAGTGGGCGCGCCTGACCCTGGCGTCGCTGGAAGGCGAAGCACGGACGAACAAGGTGCGCATCCGCGAGATCGGCAAGCGCTTCGGCCTCGCCACGCGCGAGACCTCGCTGATCGTCCTCGAGCTCGTCGACGACTATGTCCGCCACGAGATCGAGCCGCCGCCCGAGCTGCGCGCCGCCTTCGACCGCGCCGCGGCGAATGCGGGCAAGCGCCGCGTCGAGAGCGACGCCACACGGCTGGCGCAGGTGATCCGCCGCTTCGAGGCGCGCGTCGCCTGGTGGAACCGCGCCTTTCCCAAAGGCGACGTGCCGGCGCCGCTGCAGATCGCCGGGTCGCAAGCGCCTGCGCACGCCGTCGGCGCGCTGTCGGCGCCGAACGAGCTGCGTCGCCAGGGGGCCGACACGCCGATGCGCGAGGCCGCCAAGGACGAAGACCGCACCGCTTCGCGGCCGGTGCTTCCCGCCGCGGCGCCCGCCCCGTCCGGCTTGGCCAGAAACGCCGAGGTCGATTCGCTGACGCGCGCCGACAAGGCCGGTGCCAACGAGAGGTCCGCGCCGACGACGATCTCGATCGCCGTCACGCCCGCCGCCGGCGCGAGCGCGGCGGTCAAGCGGCTGCAGACGGCACGCGCCGACGACTGGGCGCGCATCTACTTCGACGAGCGGCGCGCCAACGAGGCGAACGTCGGCTTCTTTCTCGACGTCGCCGAGTTCTTTCTCGCCAAGGGCGACCGCGAGCACCGCGCAGTCGGCCTGCGCGCCCTCTCCAATCTCGCCGAGCTCGATCTGCAGAACCGCCAGGTGCTGCGCCTGCTCGCCTATCGCCTGCAGCAGGCGGGCGAGGTCGACGCCGCGGTGCCGGTGTTCGAGCGCGTCGTCGAGCTGGCGCCGAACGAGCCGCAATCGCACCGCGACCTGGGCCTGGCATTGGCCGATGCCGGCCAGGCGCAGGCGGCGGTCGATCGGCTCTACGCCGTCGTCATCGGCGCCTGGGATGCGCGCTTCGCCGACATCGACCTGATCGCGCTGACCGAGCTCAACGCCGTCGTCGACAAGTCACGCCGCGAAGGCCGGGCGATCGACGTCAACGCGATCGACAAGCGACTGCTGAAGACCCTGCCGCTCGACGTCCGTGTCGTCCTCGCCTGGGACGCGGACAACACCGACGTCGACCTGCACGTGATCGACGCCAACGGCGAGGAGGTCTACTACGGCCGCGCCTTGTCGTACCAGGGCGGCGCGATCACGCGCGACGCGACCGGCGGTTATGGCCCGGAGGAGTTCGCGCTGCGCATCGCCAAGCCGGGCAAGTACCGCGTCGAGGCCAACTTCTTCGGCCACCGCCAGCAGGTTCTTACGAGCGGCACCGGCTTGATGATGTGGCTTTCGAGCGGATTCGCGACGCCGGCGCAGCAGGACCGGCGCACGACCATCCGCGTCAAGAGCGACCGCGGCGAGCGCGTGGTCGTCGGCGAGTTCGAAGTGAAAGGGTAAGGAGCGGCGCGGCGGCGCCCGCAGCAACTAGTGTGGTGCGCCAGACTGTTCTGCACTTACGGGACGCCGGACGGACTTCGAATTCGCGCCGTGAAGGGGTCAACGAGTGTCGGTCAGGCCGCGGATACCAGTCTCTCGACTGTGCGGGCTCTTTGGCAAGAACCGACCCATCACGGACTGCCACGTCGCGGCAAAGCGGACCCTGAGATGACCCGTCATGCCGCGCCGCAGGGTCTCGGGCGGGGTTGAGCCCAGCCCGGAGAAGAGTGCCGGCGGATGTGGAACCGCCGCTGTCATTTCGGGGCCGGCGGTCGTGCGAATATCGCGGCTCAGCCATGTGCCCTGACCTCTACACGCGACGAGCGGCTACGACAAGTTGTCTAGCGAGGCTATTGGCGCTGTCGCCGATCGTCGCCATGTCGCTCGCTGTCCGGGCTCAGCAGCCCGGGATCAGGCTCTACCGCATCGGCTACCTGGTGGCCGGCTCTGCGGGCGCTGGAGAGGGTGCCCGCCTCACCGACGCATTCCGCGACTCGCTCGCTGAGTTGGGTTGGGTCGAAGGCCGGAACGTTGTCATCGAATATCGCTTTGCAGAAGGGCAGGTCGATCGACTGCCCAGTCTCGCGGCCGATCTCGTTCGCATGAATGTCGATCTCATCGTCGCGCTGCCCACGCCGGCTGCCTTGGAGGCCAGGAGAGCGACCGGTGCGATTCCCATCGTGATGGTCAGCGTTGGCGACCCTGTCGGGCTCGGGCTCGTTGCGAGCCTTGCCAGACCTGGCGGCAATGTGACAGGCCTGTCGTACACGGTCGGCGCGTTTCTCGTGGACAAGCAACTGCAGTTGCTAAAGGAAGCGGTTCCAGGTCTCGCCCGCGTCGCGGTCCTGTCGAACCCGGCAAACCCCAGCCACGCGGGTGCGGTAGACAACGCGAGAGATGCGGGTCGACGGTTGGGACTGTCAATTTACGTTATCGAGGCTCGTGGTCACACCGAGTTCGACGCGGTCTTCGCGGCGATGGTCAAGCAGCGTTCGCAGGCGCTTCTCGTCGTCCAGGATTCCATGTTTAGCCTGTACCGGACGCAGATCGCCGAGCATGCCGCCAAGAACGGGCTGCCATCGATGCACGGCCTGAGCGCAAGCGTTGAGGCCGGCGGCCTCATTTCTTACGGTCCGAATTTGTCGCATCAGCTTCGACAGGCCGCTGGCTATGTCGACAAGATCTTGAAGGGTGCAAAGCCGACCGATCTACCCGTTGACCAGCCAACGAGATTCGAGCTCATCATCAACGCACGGACTGCACGAACGCTCGGCCTGACGATTCCCACAGCCCTGCTACTTCGCGCGGACCGCGTGCTCGATTGACTCTGGACGGCACGCAGGTTCTTTGAGACGACCGGCGCGCTTCCAGCACGGCGCCGTCGCAACGCGCCAATTGCATTCGCCACGGAAGGAAGGCGGACTTGCTGCTGGCCGGCGCCGGTGGTCAAAGTCTCATGGAGACGTCCAAGAAATTCAAGCGCACCACACTAGCGCGCTTCGGCTGCTGCGCCCTTGGCCTGCGCGGCGAGCTGCGGGGCCACCGGCTCGATCTTGTTCTCGCGCATGTAGTCGTTCATGTCGCGCCAGCCGGCGAAGACGGCGGAACGATCGGCCCTCTTGTAGATCGCGAAGCAATCCTCGATCGCGCGGCCGGCATGGCGGCAGGCCGAGCCGACGGCCTTGCCGTCGGCCTCGCGCGAGGCGGCAACCTTCTCGGCCGAGTCGATGCCCAGCATGTCGCAGCCGGCCAGGAAGATGGTCGCGGGGAGGGCAATGGCGAGGGCGGAGGCGGAGCGGCGCATGGCGGTCGAGCGAAGTGGTGCGCCGGTATTTCGGCCGCGCCGTGCCGAAGTTGAGGCCGGCGCCGTGGCCGCCGGATCAGCGCACCGGCCCGCCCGCCATCGCCCGCAGTCGGGCGACCCGCTCCTCGGTCGGCGGATGGGTCGAGAACAGCGCCGTCAGGCCGCCCGCGTGGAGAGGGTTGATGATCATCATCTGCGCCGTCGCCGGGTTCTTCTCCGCGGCGATCAGCGG
This sequence comes from Caldimonas sp., assembly GCA_039916285.1. Lineage (GTDB taxonomy): Bacteria > Pseudomonadota > Gammaproteobacteria > Burkholderiales > Burkholderiaceae_C > Schlegelella_A. Next base: position 101 of record JBDSLQ010000354.1, on the reverse strand, counting down.
CGTGCCGCGCGAGTAGGCGTGGATCTTCTCGAGCGCCGAGGCGAGCGAGCGCGGGTCACCCGAGATCTCGGCGCCGCCGCGGTCGGCCTCGTACTCGCGCG
>JBDSLQ010000353.1:0-6071 GCA_039916285.1 Caldimonas sp. | reverse complement strand
CCGAACTCCTGCGCCAGCCGCAGCAACCCGAAGTAGTTGATGTCCATCTCGGCACGGGCCGCGTCGGTGCCGCGCCGCGCTGCGATGCCGAAGGCGCGATGCACCTCGGCGTTGTTGACGACGATGTCGATCTTGATGCCGATCTCGCCGGCGAGCTCGGCGACCGATCGGCCGTCGGTCAGGTCCAGCGGCACCAGCGTCACCTGCGGCAACGCGGTGATGTCGTCGAGGCCGGGCAGCTTCTTCCACGGCTCGGCGTGGCCGACCCAGACGATCTCGGCGCCGGCCTTGACGAGCGCCTTGACGAGCGCCTGGCCGACCTCGGTCTTGCCGTCGGTGACGAGAATCTTCCTGAACTTGGGGTCGCTGGTCATCTCGCGCAGCATCTTGTCGTCGGTCATGTGCTCTTTCTCCTCGGGCGGAAATCCGATCAGGACGGCGGCGCCGGCGCGGTCGAGGCGCGCGCCGACGCGGACGCGCACGGCGCTCGCGGCCGGCGGCAGCGACGAGCCGCCGTCTGCAAGGGGCTGCGGAGGCGACGCGACGTCGCCACTCCACGGCGGCGGCGCAGCCACGTCGCCGTGCAGGTGCACGATCACCGTCGGCCCGGCATCGAGGCGCACGAGGCCGAGCCGCCACGGCAGCCGCTCGCGGTAGAACGGGTCGTTGCTGTGATGGAGGACGGTCTCGCTGAGCAGCTCGCCTGCGCCGGTCTGCGCCATCCACTTCAGCTGCGACGAGAGGCACCGGTGGCAGGCGTCGCGCGGCGGGTATTGCACCGCGCGGCAACGCTGGCACACCTGCAACTCGAAGCGGCCTTCGGCGGCGGCCGCGGTCATGCCGAGGGCCGTGCGGCCGCGCGCGAACGGCGGCAGGTTCATCTGCCGCGTGCGCAGCACCGGGTTCTTCCGGCGCGGCTTCATCAGCGGCATCGTCATGGCGACGCTCTCGCGAGGATCACGGCGCCGGTGCACAGGCACCGCTCGTAGGTGACCATGCCGAAGCCGGAGACGAGGCCGAGCTCCGCGCTCGCCACCGCGCGCTCACCGGCCTCGCCGGAGAGCTGGCGGATCGCCTCGGTCATGCCGAGAAAACCGCCCGCGCAGCCCGCCTGCCCGGCCGAGAGCTGGCCGCCGCTGGTGTTGTTCGGGAAGTCGCCGTCGTGCGTCAAGGTGCGCTGGCGGACGAACGCCGGCCCCTCGCCCTTGGCGCAAAAGCCCAGGTCCTCGAACTGCAGCATCACGACGACGGGGTAGTCGTCGTAGGTCTGGACGAAGTCGATCGCCTCGGGTCGCACGCCGGCCTGCGCGTAGAGGTCATCGCGATCGACGGCCCAGCCGCCGCGCAGGAGCACCGGGTCGTCGGCGAATGCGTTGTGGCGCTCGATCGCACCGCGCACGAGCACGTGGGCGAGGCCGAGGTCCTGCGCGCGCTCTTCGCCCATCACCAGGAACGCCTCGGCGCCGGCGCACGGCATGACGCAGTCGAACAGGTGGATCGGCTCGGCGATCGGGCGCGCGTCGAGGTATTGATCGAGCGTCAGCGGCGTCTTGAAGAGCGCATCGGGATTTTTCAGCGCATTGGCGCGCTGGGCGACGGCGATGCGGCCGAAATCCTCGCGCGTCGCGCCGAACTTCCGCATGTAGGCCGCGGTGATGAACGCGAAGATCGAGTTCGGCCCGCCCGATCCGTAGGGATAGCTGGCGTCGCGCGCGAAGTGCGAGAAGCCGCCGAGCATCTGGCGGAACGACTCGACGTGGTTGGCGTCGGCGGCGACGCAGGCGACGACGTCGGCGTCGCCCGCCTGCACCGCGCGCGCGGCGCGGCGCAGCGCCATCACGCCCGACGCCCCGCCGGTCGGGATGTGGTCGAGCCAGCGCGGGGAAAGGCCCAGGTGCTGGGTCACGCCGACGGCGGTGTCCGGCGCGAGCGAGAAGCTGCTGACGGTAAGGCCGTCGATCGCCTCCTTGGCGATTCCGGAACGCTCGACGAGCGCCTCGATCGCCCGGCCGATGAACCAGTGCGCGCCGTGCGTCGAGTAGCGAACGTAGGGAACGGTCACCGGCACGGCGACCGCGACGCCCTCGTAGGAACGGCGCGGCGGCCGCGGGGAGCGCGCCGTCACGTCACGGCTTTGCGGCGCCGCTTCATCGCGCGCGTGTCGATGCAGTTCGCCGCACCGGGCAGCGTGCGCGCCAGCTCGCGCAGCTCGCTGCGCTGGATCTTCTGCGACACCGTCAGCGGCAGCGCCTCGACGAAGGCGATGTACCCCGGCGCCTTGAAATAGGTGAGCCGCTCGAGCGCGTGGCGGACGATGCTGGTCGCGAGCCGCTCGGGCGGCGGCGTGTTCGGCGCCTTGCGCAGGACGATGCAGGCGAGCACCTCGTCGCCGCGCACCGTGTCGGGCGTCGCCGCGACGCCGCTCGCCGCGACCGCGGGATGTTGGTTGAGGACGCTCTCGACCTCGATCGCCGAGATGTTCTCGCCGCTCCTCCTGATCACGTTCTTGCGCCGGTCGACGAAATGGAAGTCGCCGTCGGCGCTCCTCGTGACGATGTCGCCGGTGTGGAACCAGCCGTCGGCCCACGCCTCCTCGGTCGCGTCGTCGTCCTTCAGGTAGCCGATGAAGAAATCGCGGCGCGGGTCGGCGCCGGCGGCGCGGACGAGCAGCTCGCCGGGAACGTCGACGCCGGCGTCGGCGCCCCTGTCGGTGACGATCCTCGTCTCCACGTTCGCCGGCGCGCGGCCGAAGCAGTTCGTGCCGACGTGGCGCGGCTCGCGGTGCGCCATGATGCAGGCGGCCGCGCCGGTCTCGGTCATCGCCCACGCTTCGAGAAGCGGGAAGCCGAAGCGCTCCTCGAACGGCGCGTGATGGCGCGGATCGACCCCCGCGCCGAAGCCGAAGCGCACGTTGTGCTGGCGATCGAGCTCGCTCGCCGGCGTCGCGATCAGCATCGCCGGCATCACGCCCAGGTAGTGGACGACCGTCGCGCGGCTGTCGCGCACGCTCTGCCACCAGGTGCTCGGGTGGAAGCGGTCGAGCTGGACGATGCAGCCGCCGGAAAGGATCGCCGCCATCGACGAGAACGCGAGCGCGTTCATGTGCGTGAGCGGCAGCGGCGTGATGAAGCGGTCGACGTCGGCAACGACCTCGGCGAGCCCGTGCAGGCCCAGGTACCACTCGCCGGCGCGCAGGAAGTACCCGTTGGTGAGGCGGCAGCCCTTCGGCCGGCCGGTCGTTCCCGAGGTGTAGAGCAGCGCGCACTCGGTGTTGCGGCCGATCGGCTCCCTCGCCAGGCGCCCCGGCGAGCGCGCCGCGGGGATGCGGCCGGAGACCTCCGGGCGGATCGTGTCGAGCGTTGTCCCGGCCTCGACCGCGGCGGCGCGCAGCGCGCCTTCGCGCGAGGGCAGCGTCACCGCCAGGCTGATCTCGCTGTGGCCAATCAGGTAGGTCCATTCGGCGGCGCGCATGTCGGCGTGGATCGGCACGATGCTGATGCCGAGCGCGTTGAGCGCGAGCCAGTGGGTGAAGAACGCCGGCCGGTTCTCGAGCAGCAGGCCGACGCGGTGGCCGTGGCCGTAGCCGGCCTGCGCGTAGGCGGCGCGCAGCCGCTCGACCTCGCCGGCGACCTCGCGCCAGCTGCGCGGTCCGGCGTCGATGCCGTAGGCGGCGGCGGTGACCGGCTCGACGCAAAGGAGCTCGGCGTCGCCGCGGCGAGCGGCGACCCGGTGGAAGGCGTCGTGGACGGTGGCGGCAGGTGCGTTCATATGAAAAGCTGGACGGCGGGCAGCGCGGCCTCGCCGTTGAGAAGGTCGACGCGCTTCAGGCGCAGGCGCAGCGCCGCGCGGTCGCGGACCAGGTGGTGGAATGCGGTGCCGACGAACGACTGGACCTCGTCGCCTTGCGCCTCGGTGTAGTGGAACGGCGTGCGCAGCACGAAGCGCTGCGCGCTGTCGTCGCGCGCCTCGACCGTCGGGGCCTGCAGCACGTGCAGGGCGCGGCTCGGCGGCTGCTGCGAATACGCGCGCGGGCTCTTCAGCCTCTCGACGCGGAGCTCGCGCAGCAGCTTGTCCTCGTGGAGGTGCGAGTTGTGGTGGATGCCGTCTGCCTGCTCGGGCGTCAACGGTACCCAGTAGATGCCGTCGTCGGTCCAGAGGTCGAGCCACTCGTCGTAGCGCTTGTCGTCGAGCAGGCGCGCTTCGAGCACGACGAAGTCGATCAGCTCGCGTTCGGTCGGTGCAGTGCTCATCTTCGGTCGCCCGCGCTCACATCGTCGCGGTCATGTGCTGCACCCAGGCGCGGTACTGGTTGCGGATCGAGACTTCGCTCGTGCCGGTCGCGGTCACCTCGGCCTGGCCGATCTCGGCGGGGTCAAAGTCGCGCAGCAGGCTCACCCACGGGTTGCCGCTCGCGTGCAGGCCCTTCTGGATCGCCCGGTAGGCGTGCAGGTCGTCATGGCCGACGACCGAGAACGGCGAGTTGATGAGCCGGTTGTAGGTGACGGTGCGCGCGAGCAGCGCTTGCGGCGCACCCTTCAGACGAAACGTCCAGCTCTCGATGACCGTCTTGTCGACGGCGATCGGCCGGACGACGCGGATCGACTGGATCGCGCCCTTGATCGTCAGGCTCGGGTAGTAGACCGTGTTGTGGCGTGCGACCTTCATGATCTCGGCGCTGCGCTCGGCACCGTAGGCCGCGTGCATCGCCTCCTCGTAGCCTGCGATTCCCGAGTAGCCGCTGTGGATCGAGAAGTTGACACCCGAGTAGCTGTGGCCGTTGGCGAAGACGCGAACGCCCATGTCCTCGTAGAACTGGTAGTCCGAGACGAAGGGGACGAACTGCTCGATCGCCATCGGCTTGGGCTTGTCGGCGGGCTCGTTCCTCCACATCGCCTTCGCCGTCCCGGCCGACGACTCGTGCACCACCATCGGGTGCATGGTGTCGTTCAGGTTCTCGACGAACATCTTCCAGTTGCAAGCGTGCAGGAAGCGCAGGCACCCGCCGGTGATCTCGAGCTCGCCCTCGGGCGATCGGTCGGCGAGGTTGTCGATCGAGGTCAGCGAGGCGCCGAAGTAGCTCGCGAAGTCGGGCCCCGCGTCGCCGAGCCGGCAGAAGACAAAGCCGCGGTAGCTCTCGACGTGAGCGACCGGCACGAGCCCTTTCGAGGCATCGCACTCCGAGAGGCGCGTGCCGTCGTAGCCGCTCTTCAGCGGGATCGCACGCAGGCTGCCGTCGGTGTTGTAGGCCCAGGCGTGGTACGGGCAGCGGAAGAACCTGCCGGTGTTGCCGGAAGGCGCGCTGACGACGCGCGCGCCCTTGTGCGCGCAGCGGTTCATCAGGACGCGGACGCTGCCGTCGTCGTGGCGCACCGCGACGAGTGGCCGGCCGGCGATCTCGAGCGTCAGGTAGTCGCCGGCGTTCGGCAACTGACTCTCGTGGCCGACGTAGCTCCAGGTGTTCGCGAAGAAGTGCTCCTGCTCGAGGGCGAAGATCTCTTCGTCGATGTAGAGGTCGCGGTGGACGCGGTCGGGCTCGACCAGGGCGCGGATCGCATCGGGCCGGTCACGATACCGGGAGCGCAGGCCGGCGGTGGCGGTCGTCGTCATCGCCTCGCTCGCGCCTTCATGCGAGGGCATGGCGCTTCAGCGCGGCGGCGAGGCCCAGGCCCTGTTCGTCGGCGAGCGCCGCGTCGCGCAGCTCGGCGAGCGTCGCCGCCGGTAACGCCGCGCCGGCGCGGCCCCCCACCCCCATCAGCACGGCGAAGTTGCGCCAGCCGCGCGCGTGCGTGTCGCCGTAGCCCTTGACCAGGCGCTGGCACTGCGCGACCTCGACAGCCAGCGCCGGGTCGATGGCGGCGACGCGCGCGACCTCGGCGAGCCACGCCTCGATGCGCTCGCCCTCGACGGCGAAGCGCAGGCTCCGGCGACGAAAGCGGCGCAGCCCGGCGATCGCGTAGAGAAGAAGGAATCCGGACAGCGAGCTCGTCGTCACGACCTTGCCCTTGGCCGTCCAGCGCTCGACCAGGTTGCGCGCCCAACCCGGCCGCTCGAGCCAGCGGCCCACGCCTGCG
>JBDSLQ010000352.1:0-3415 GCA_039916285.1 Caldimonas sp. | reverse complement strand
CTCCGGCCGCATGGTCGATGCGGGCGAACACCATCAAACCGCGTTGCGTGGCCGCCTCCTCGAAGCGGTTCATCGTTTCCTTCGCCGGATACGGGCTCTTCACGGCGAGCAAGCCATCGGCGGCGAGAGCCGTGGCAGCGGTGAGCAGGCAGGCGAGACCGAGCGCGAGCGGCGGCAACCAGCTGTTCATGAGCTTCATTCGGTTTTTCCTGAAACGGGGGTGGGAGGGTGGGTCGCCACCGATGGGCCGGAAATGACAAAGCGCTCGACGAAGGCGCGGTCGATCCGGTCTTTCCATCGCCACAGCCAGCGCCCCTGCAGAGACCAGCGGCCCCACGAGGCAAGGGCGCGGCCGTCGGCAGTGGCGAGGAGTGCCAGGTAGCGGCGCTGCGGCGCATAGGGCACCGGCGTGCCGGCGCCGAGCGCGGCGCGCAGGTTTCGCGACAGCACCGGCCCCATGCGCACCGCGAACACACCGGCCTTGGGCAGCGGCCGAGCCCACTCGGCGCAATCGCCCACGGCATGCACCTGCGGATGCGAGCACGAACGCAAGCGCTCGTCGATGCGAATGAAGCCGCGCTCGCTCACGGCGAGGCCGCAGCCGCGCTGCCAGGCGTGCGCTTCGGCGCCGGTGGCCCAGAGCACGATATCGGTCGAGCTTGCCAAAGAATCGTCGTAGTCACACCCCGTTTGCACAACGACGCCGGCAGCGGTGAGCGCAGCGTGCGCGGCCCGAACCGCGGCGGGCGCCAGGCCCGGCAAGAGCGTGGCGCTGGAGGTGATCAATGCGCCCTGCACCGGCCGGCCGGGCCGCATCGACCGCAGGCGCCGCAATGTCGCGAGGATCGACTCGACCCCTGCGGCGCCGCCGCCGACTGCGGTCACGACCAGCGGCTCGAAGGAGGTCGTAATTCGCGGATCGGCGAGGAGAGCGTCCCAGGCGCGCCGCAGCTTGTCGAGGGGTCGCAACGAAAGGATTCGCGCCCGCTCGCCGGGCGGTGGAACGGGCGGAGTCAGCGTCGAGCCGACATTGAGCGAAAGCACGTCGTAGGGGAGCGCGCTGCCGCTGTGCAGCCGCACCTGTCTGCGCTTCGGGTCAAGCCCGATCATCTCGTCGGCGAGGAACCTCGCGCCGGCGGCCTTGGCCAGTGCCGCGAAGTCGATGCCGATCTCGTCGAATCGGTAGGTGCCGGCGAGCCAGCCGGGCACCATGCCCGAGTACGGCGTCATCGCGTGCGGCGACACGATCGTCACGTCGCAGCCGGGCACCGGTCGCGCAATCCAGTCTTTCAGGACCTGGGCGTGGGCATGGCCGGCGCCGACCAGCAGCAGCCGCTTCACGGCAGCCACCCGGGCGGCAGGTGCACGAGGTCGGCGGCCTCGTCGATGTCGGCGACCGCAGGCAGTTCGATGTGTGTCATGCCGGCGGCGGCCAGCCGCTCGCGCGTTCGCTCCATGACTGCCGGCGTGCTCCAGGGCATCTCGTCGAAGAGCGACGGCGCGGCGCGACGCAGGCCGATCAGGGCGTAGCCGCCGTCGAAGGCCGGGACGAAGACGGCATCGACGTCGCTCAGGGCAAGCGCGGCACGCGCCAGCATGGCCGCATCGAGCGCCGGCGCGTCGGTGCCGATCATCACGGCGCACGTGCCGTTCCGGAGCGACCGCTCGAAGGCCCGCGTCATGCGCGCGCCGAGGTCGCCTTCGCCCTGGTCGGAGAGGTCGATGGCAGCCGACGTGAGGTAGCGCGCGAAGGCCGGATGGGCGGGGTCGGGCGCGCAGCAGAGATCGACCGGACCGATGTCGGCAGCGATGACCTGTGCCACGGTGGCATGCAAGAGCCTGTCGGCCAGCGCCGCGGCGCCGTCGGCACCGAGCGTCGGAATCAGGCGCGTCTTGACGAAGCCGGGCACCGGCGCCTTCGCCATCACGATCACCGTCGTCGACGTGTTCATCGCCAGGCCCGCGCCAGCTCGTCGGCCGGCGCGCCGCGCCAATAGCACCAGCGCAGCCGCCACATCAGCACGATCGTGGGCCAGACGCCGCGGCTTTCCCAGCGCCGCCCCGAGGTCACGACCCGCTCTCGCAGGCAGGCCGGCGGTGCGCAGGCACGAAGGCGACTGGAGAGCTCGACGTCTTCCATCAGCGGCTGGTCGGGGAAGCCGCCGACGCGCTCGAACAGGTCGCGGCGGACGAACATCGCCTGGTCGCCGGTGGCGATGCCGGTCCACCGCGAGCGCGCGTTCATCAGCGCCGCGACGACGATCAGCATCGGCGAGCGGCCCTCGACGCGCACATCGAAGCGGCCCCAGGCGGCACCCTTCGCGACGGCAGCTGCGATTCGTTCCGTGCCAAGCCGCGGCAGCCGCGTGTCGGCGTGCAGGAAGAGCAGCACGTCGCCTCGGGCCACGGCCGCTCCGGCGTTCATCTGCCGCGCCCGGCCGCGCGGTCCGGCGATGGCGACGTCGGCACGAGCACGGCTGAGGGAAAGGGTCGCGTCGCCGCTGCCCCCATCGACCACGATGACCTCGTGGCCGAGCGCGCGGGGTGCGGCGAGCGCGTCGAGCGCAGCGGCGATGCCTTCGGCCTCGTCGAGCGCCGGCACGACGATCGAGAGCCGCAGCGTCGGGCGATCGACAGGCAGGATCGCGCCGGGTTGCAGCGTCATCCGCGCTCCCAGGCGTGATAACGGCGGGCCCAGGCGAGCAGCCTTTTCGGCGCGTGGGCACGTTTCCACGCACCGGCCACCGATCGGCTCGCTTCGCTCAGCGTCGGGTACGCGTGGATGGTGCCGAGTATCTTGTTAAGCCCCAGGCCGTGCTTCATCGCCAGCACGTACTCGGCGAGCAGATCGCCGGCATGTTCGCCGACGATCGTGACGCCGAGGATCGTGTCCTTGCCCGGCACCGCGAGCACCTTGACGAATCCCTGCGTGGCGCCGTCGGTGACGGCGCGATCGAGCTCCTGCAACTCGAAGCGCGTGACCTCGAACGCGACCTTCTGCGCTTTTGCTTCGCTCTCCGAGAGCCCAACCCGTGCCACCTCGGGGTCGGTGAAGGTGGCCCACGGAATCACCGAGTAGTCGGCCTTGAAACGCTTGAAGCGGCCGAACAGCGCATTGACGGCGGCGTACCAGGCCTGGTGCGCCGCGACATGGGTGAGCTGGAACGGGCCGGCCACGTCACCCACGGCATAGATGTTCGGGTAGGTCGTCCGCAGCCAGGCGTCGGTGGCGATCGTTTTCTTGTCTTCCACGAGCGCGATGCCGAGTGCCTCCAGGCCGTAGCCTTCGACGCGCGGGCTGCGCCCGACGGCGCATAGCAGCTGGTCGAATTCGATCGTGCTCTCGACCTCAGCGTGTTCGACGACGAGCCGCTTCGCATCACCGTCGCGCGTGCAACGCATCGCCCGATGGCCG
>JBDSLQ010000351.1:0-10939 GCA_039916285.1 Caldimonas sp. | reverse complement strand
CGAAATCAGCGCCGGCCACCTCGGCCAGACCGTCGTCTACGTGATCATCCTCGTGAGCAGCGTCGCCGTGCTGTCCGAGGTCTACGGCGACCTGCTGCGCGCGGCCGGCGCGACCGAAAGGCTGATGGAGCTGCTGCAGCTGCGCTCGCCGATCGTCTCCCCCGCCCGGCCCGAGCCCATGGCGACGCCGCCGGCGGGCGCGTCGGTGCGCTTCGCCGACGTCACTTTCCGCTATCCGTCGCGGCCGCAGCACCCGACCCTTTCGCGCTTCGACCTCGCCGTCGCGCCGGGCGAAACGGTCGCCCTCGTCGGCCCGAGCGGCGCCGGCAAGAGCACCGTGCTGCAACTGATCCTGCGCTTCTACGACGTCGAGTCGGGCGCCGTCGAGGTCGACGGCGTGCGCGTCGACCGGGTCGCGCTCGAAGATCTGCGTGGCCGCATCGGCATCGTTCCCCAGGACAGCGTCATCTTCTCGACCGACGCGATGGAGAACATCCGCTACGGCCGGCCCGACGCCAGCGACGACGAGGTCGTCGCCGCGGCGCAGGCGGCGTTCGCGCACGACTTCATCGTCGCCTTGCCCGACGGCTACCGCACCTTCCTCGGCGAGCGCGGCGTGCGCCTTTCCGGCGGCCAGCGGCAGCGCATCGCGATCGCCCGCGCCATGCTGAAAAACGCGCCGCTGCTCCTCCTCGACGAGGCGACGAGCGCGCTCGACGCCGAAGGCGAGCGCATGGTCCAGGCGGCGCTCGAGTCGGCGATGCGCGGCCGCACGACGATCGTCATCGCCCATCGCCTCGCGACCGTGCAGCGCGCCGACCGCATCGTCGTCCTCGAGGCGGGCGAGATCGTCGGCACCGGCACGCACGCCGAGCTCGTCGCCGCGGGCGGGTTGTACGCGCGGCTGGCGGCGCTGCAGTTCGATCGCTGAAGCGATGGCGCCGATCAGTGCGAGCGACCGAACCCGAGCTCGCTCGCCCGCACCACCGCTTCGGTCCGGTTGCGAACCTGCAAGGCACGCAGGATGGCGGCGATGTGAACCTTGACCGTGCCTTCGGTCAGGCCGAGCTGGCGCGCGATCAGCTTGTTCGGCTCGCCTTTCTGCAGCAGTCGAAGCACATCCTGCTGGCGCGGCGTCAGCCCCGACAGGTCGAGGTCGCGACCTCCGGCGTCATCGACGGATTGGCCGAGGGTGCGAGCCGGGATGTAGACGCCGCCGGCGCGAACGAGCTTTAGCGCCTGGATCAGCAGCTCCGGCGGCTCGCTCTTAGGAACGAACCCGTTCGCACCCGTCGCGAGGACGGCTCGGATCGTCGGCGGGTCGTCCTGCCCCGAGGCGACGACGATCGCCAGCGACGGATGACTCTGGCGCAGCTGGCGCAAGGCGTCGAGGCCGGACATGCCGGGCATGTTGAGATCGACGATCAGGAGATCGGGAAGCGTGCCGGCGAGGATTTCGCGCAGCGCCGTGTAGTCGCCCACCGCCTGCACCCGCGCTTCGGCATCGACCTGCAGAACGACGCGCGCGAGCGCGTCTCGCACCAGCGGATGGTCGTCGGCGATGACGACGTTCATGGCGTCGCCCGCTCGAGATGATTCCCTTCGCTCGCATCGCGGTCTTGGCGCGAAGCGACACCGCCAGGCCCCGGCGGATGCGAGCTCATCGCCTGCACGAGCCAACTGCGAAGTCGTGACGCGGGCACGGGCTTGATCATCCAGGGGTGCCCACTCGCCTGCAGCTCGAGGAGCCGGTCCGGCGCTGCCGCCCCGGAGACCACCAAAGCCGGCACGGCCTTGCCACAGGCGCGCCGCACGGCTTCGATCGCCTCGATGCCGTTGCGCCCGTCACGCAGCTCATAGTCGACGATCAGCGCTTGCAAGTGCACCGCCGGGTCGGCGTCGGTGCGGGCTAGCAGCTCGTCGACGTCGGCTGCGCACACCACCTTGCATTTCCAGCCTGCGAGCAGTGCACGAGCGGCCTCGCGCACTTCCGGATCGTCGTCGACGATGCCGACGCGGAGCCCGGCGAGCGAGCCGCTCGCCCCAATCTCCAGCGCAGCCCTGGCCGGCTCTGCGGTGGCCGGCAGCTCGAGGACGAAACGTGATCCCTTGCCTTCGATCGAATCGAGCCGAAGGCGATGGCCGAGCAGCCGCGCCATCCGCCGGACGATCGACAGGCCGAGGCCCATGCCGCCGGTGCGGTCTCGCTCGCTGTTGCCGAGCTGAAAGAACTCCTCGAACACGCGCTCGCGGTCGGCGGCCGGAATTCCCGGCCCGGTGTCCCAGATCTCGACCTGCCAACTGCCATCGCCTTCGCCGTGGCGCCAACGGCAGGCGAGCAGCACGCCGCCAGCCTGCGTGTACTTGACGGCGTTGCCGAGCAAATTGCGCAAGATGCGCTCGACGAGAACCGGGTCGCTGAGGGCATTGAGCCGTTGCGAATTCGTGCTCACGCGCACCGACAGCCGCAATCCCCTGTCCTGCGCCTGGCGCGAGAGCTCGCGCGCGAGCCGGTGCATCAGCGGCGCGATCGCGAACGGCCGCACGTCGACCTGCAAGGCGCCCGCGTCCATTCGCGACACGTCGAGCAGCGCGTTGAACATCGTGTTGAGCGCGGCGATGGCCTCGCTCATCCGGTCGGCGAGCTCGGCGCGAGGCACGGCGTCCTTCTCGGCACGAAGCGCCGCCATGTACAGGCCGAGGGCGTGGGTCGGTTGGCGCAGGTCATGGCTCGCGGCGGCGAGAAAGGCGCTCTTGGCCCGGTTGGCGCCTTCGGCGGCCTCCTTGGCTGCGCTCATGTTCTCCAGCGCGTGTCGCAGTTGCGCGCTCTTGTCGGCTACGCGCTGCTCGAGCTCTGCGTTGAGCCGTTCGAGATCGCGCGCCGCCTGCACGAAGCCGTCGATCAGTATCCATGCCACGAGAGGAAAGAACAGCACGCCCGCGAAGCTGGTCAGGAAGATGGGGTTGTTGTCGGTCGGGTTCTGGTCGGCGAGCCAGTCGCGAACGCCGAACGCCAGTGCGACGAAGCCCGTCGCCAGCAGCAGCACCCCTTGCGCGTCGCGCCGCCTGAGCGCGTACAGACCGACGGCGTAGACACCCACTGCGACCGCGCCGATCCAGAGCAAGCGGACGTACGACGCGGTGCTGCCGAGGACGCCGGCGTACTGCGCGACGTAGAGAACGGGGGGGCTCAGCAGGAGCGACCACCACATCGCCTTCTCGAAGCGCGGCAGCTGCCACTCGGAGAGGCGAAGGCAGAAGATCACCAGCGGTACGGCGAAGAACCCGTAGCCAAGGTTTCGCCAAATCCCCAGGTGGGGCGGCTCGAGGAACGGCTCCGGCATCAGCCGCCAGAGGGTGTGCAGGGCCCAGATCGTTCCGCCGATTCCGAAATATCCGTACAGCGTGTGCGTTGGCCGGCGCGCCCAGATCACGAGAACGCACAGCGACAGGACCAGCACGACGCCGGCGCCGGCGGCCGGACCATTCACCTGCCAGAGCAGCTTGTGCTCGTGCATCGCACGCAAGGTGTTCTCATCGCCGACCCAGACCGCCGACAGGCCGATCCCCTGGCGCGACGCGAGCTTCAGCTCGACCTCGTTGACCCCCGCATGCAGGAACTCTCGCGGCACCGTCGCCAGGACAAGCCGGCCCGCGCCGCCGAGGCGGGCGAGATGGAATTCTTCGATCCGATCGGCGATGACATGGCCATTGACGGCGATGCGAGCGGCAGCGAACACCCCCGGCAGATAGACGGCGGTGGGGCCGGGGCGGCTGCCCAGATCGGCGCGCAGCCTGTAGGTGGCGGTCAATTTCTCCGGGTCACCGGCGCGACGCTCGATGTACTCGGGGAGCGTCACGGTTTTCGCAATGCCGTCGCCGCCGACACGCAGGGCCTCGCGAACCTGATGGTTCTGGGTCTGCGCCGCCACCGGGCCGACGAGGGCGACGGCGAGCATCCACAACAGCATCCGCATCGCCTCGCTCGCACCTCGTGCGACGCCTTCGCTGCGCGTCATCGCGTTCCCCTTGTGCGCCTCGGGAGCGGGAATTTCACACCACCCGAAGTCGCCAGTGTGCGGGGCCAATCGGCGCCGTCAATCGGTCGTGCGCTCTATGCCGGCGCGGTTCGTCGTGCGCGCTGGGGGCTCATCCGGCGGCCAGGCCGTAAAACCAGTGCCATCCGGAGGCCGTCAGGAGACCGATCGGTATCCCGACGCCGATCATCATCGAGACCAGACGCGGAGCCAGGTTTGCTTGAGCGGCGACGATGCCGGCGCCGATCATCGGTGGCATCGACGCTTCGATGACGCTCACGTGGCGCGGCATGTCGGGTCCCGCGTCCATGACCAGGAGCAGCAGCACGACCATCGCCGGACAGGCGACCAGCTTGTACGCGAGACCGACGCACAGCGGCCTCAGATACTCCCGCACGGCTTCGAAGCGAAGCTGCAATCCGACCGAGATCAGCGCCAGAGGTGCCAGCGTGTCGCCCATCCGCGCGAGCGCCGCCTTCAGCTCGGGCGGGAACGCTATCGGCATCAGGGCGAGGGCGAGAACGAGGGCAAGGAACGGCGGGAACGTCAGCACCCGGCGCAGCATTGCCGCGGGTGCGAGCCGCCCCTGCGCCGAGTAGCTCGTCGCGACCAGCAGGCCCACCGTGCTCAAGGCGAGGTAGGAGCCGAGCTGGTCGATCAGCAGCCCGAGCGCCATGCCTTCGCGCCCGTGCAGTGACTCGATCATGGGCAAGCCGATGAACGACGTGTTGCCGAACCCGCCCACCAGCATCAGCGCGCCGGTGGTGGGCGCGGGCCACCTCATCCAGCGGCCGACCACCCAGAACACCCCGGCGCCGATGGCGAACAGCAGCCAGGGCATCAGCACCGGGCCGAGATGGGCCGAGTCGAAGTCGAAGTCGTGCAGGTGGACGAGCGTCAGCGCCGGCAGCGAGACGTGCAGGATGACGGCGTTGATCGCCGCGGGCGCATTGTCGGGAACCCTGCGCGTCTGCTGCAACAGGATTCCCGCGAGCAGGCAAGCGCCGAGGATCAGGAAGTTCGCCATCTGGGTGCCCAGGGTCGAAGCTCAGCCGCCGTGCGTCGCAATCTCGGGCTCGTCGCGATCCCTCAGCGCAGGAAGAACGTCCGAGGCCTCGGGCACCGTCGGCAGTACCGCAAAGGGCGACACCACCCGAGAAGAGGGCGTCATGGCGGCCGTCGGCAGTTCGGCGGAGACGATCCTGACGAAGACGAAGGCGCTCAGCGCCAGCACCGCTGCGACCGCGAGGCAAAAAGCGACGGCAAAACGAAGCGAGCCCGTGTTGGAGCCTTGGGCCGGGCGCGAAAGTTGGTCGGTCATGTCGGTACCTCCAGATGACGAAGCCGCAAACACCTTGCTTGCGACGGGCTCACTTTAGGAAGGCGCGCCCTGCGCCGCGACCATCGAAGTGATGAGGAAGGCGTCTACTGAATGCATATGCCGAAGGTCGTACGTCGACCGCGACTGATAATGGATTCATGCCATCACCTGCTCCGGACGAGCCCCGCGAACGGCCGGTTCGCTCGCAGTACGAGGACTTCCTTCGCCACGTGCGCGATCACGGCGTCGCCAAGTCCGACCGCACCGGCACCGGGACGAAGAGCGTCTTCGGCTACCAGATGCGTTTCGACCTCGGCGAGGGGTTTCCGCTGGTCACGAGCAAGAAGGTCCACCTGCGCTCGATCGTCCTCGAGCTCTTGTGGTTCCTGCGCGGCGACGGCAACGCGCGCTGGCTGCAGGAGAGGGGCGTGACGATCTGGAACGAGTGGGCGCGCCCCGACGGCGACCTCGGCCCGGTGTACGGCGTGCAGTGGCGCTCGTGGCCGACGCCCGACGGCGGCCATGTCGACCAGATCGCCAATGTCGTCGAGCAGCTGAAGACGAATCCGGATTCACGCCGAATCATCGTCAGTGCCTGGAATGTCGCCGAGCTGTCGAAGATGGCGCTGCTGCCGTGCCACGCGTTCTTCCAGTTCTACGTTGCGCCGGCGACCTCGACCTGCCGCGCCAGGCTGAGCTGCCAGCTCTACCAGCGCAGTGCCGACATCTTCCTCGGCGTGCCGTTCAACATCGCCAGCTACGCGCTGCTCACGCACATGCTCGCGCAGCAGTGCGATCTCGATGTCGGCGAGTTCGTCTGGACCGGCGGCGATTGCCACATCTACAGCAATCACGCCGAGCAGGTCGAGCTCCAGCTGGCGCGCGCGCCGTTCCCGTATCCGGAGCTCGAGCTCGCGCGCCGGCCGGCGTCGATCTTCGATTACGCCGACGAGGACTTCGTCGTCCACGACTATCGCCACCATCCGGCGATCAAGGCGCCGGTCGCGGTCTAGGGCCCGCTACCCGGCACCCCGGCTGGCGCGGACCGTGGCGCAGTTCACTCGAAATGCGCGCCGGCGCTGGCCCACGGACGCGCCGGCGGCGCTACAGTGGCGTCGATGAGCAGCAATTTTCTTGCGCCGACGCCGTCCGAGCTCGAACGCGACTGGGGCATCGCGCTCGACGACGACTGGGCGACCGATGTCGTCAGCGGCGACCACGCGCCGATCATCCGCCGCTTCGGCCTCGGCGCTGCCGCCCAGCGGGAGGTGGTGCTGGCCCGCTTCGGCCTGATCCCGTCGAGCGCCAAGACGGCACGGTCGCCGGGTGCCACCGTGAACGCCCGCTCCGAAACGGCAGCGACGCGCTCGGCGTTCAAGAACGCGTTCGCGCAGCGTCAGTGGTGCATCGTGCCGGCGCAGTGCCTCTACGTTCCGCACTACGCCGAAGGCTCCAAGCGCGCCGAGAGATGGCGCATTCGCCGCGTCGACCGCTCGCCGCTCTCCATCGCCGGCCTCTGGGATCGCTGGGTCGACGACCAGGGCCGCGAGGTCGTCAGCTTCGCGATGCTGACGATCAACTGCGATCTCCACCCGCTGCTCGCCCGCTTCGATCGGCGCCTCACCGACAAGGGCGAGCCTGCCGAGAAGCGAACGCCGGTGCTGCTCGCCGAAGAAGACTTCGACGAATGGCTCGATGCAACGCCCGGCCGCGCGCCGATCTACTTCGGCACCTTCGGCAAGGACGATCTCGACGCCGACCCGGCGCCGTCGGCGACGCGCCGGACGACACAGCTCACGCCGCTCGACACGACGGTTTCCGACTTCTAAGCGGGGCTCGACCGGCTCAGCGGCTGCGGTCCGTGGCGTGGGCCAGCTCGGCGGCCTCTTCCGGCGCCAGGTAGTGCTTCGTCATCCAGTGGCGCTTGGCCAGCTCGATGAGCTCCTTCGGATCACGCTGCAAGTCGAGCTCGGCGAGTCGTATCGAGAAGCGGCGGATCCACTCGCCCGCGTTTCGTGCCCGCTCGCGCGCCGGCGCCACCGGTGAGATCGGCGCGGTTTGCGGGGGCTGATCGAAGAGCGAATCGTGCAGGTCTCCGACGGCGCTTTCGGTGACCTCGAGGCCGTTGAGCAGGTCCCACGACGAACGCACGTAGCTGGACGGCTGCAGCTCGTCCGGGCCGGGCTGCGCCACGGGCCTGTCGGCACTGTCGCCCGCCTCGACGAACTCGCCGTGCGGCGCTTCCGGGGTCATGCGCCAGATGCGGCGCTGCGGCGCGCCGGGCTTGTCCGATTTTCTCATCGTCGTCAGTTCGGGAGAGCGAAGGAAGCGCCTTTCACCGTCTTCGCGGGGGAAGCCTCTCCGGGCTCCTGAAGGATCACGGCCGGAAGATAGGAGCCTGCCGGCCGGCTGTCCACCCCGCGGCCACGGCACCCTGCCGCCAGGAGGTGTTTAGTTTTGTAACGACCCCGATCCCGGGCGAGCTGGGCCGGTCAGCAGCGGCCGCAGCGCCCACAGCCCGAGCACCGGGCCGGGGACGAGGATCCACATCGCAGCCGCTCCCCACGCCGGCACGGCGTGGCTGAGGACGAGGATGCTCGCCACCGTGATCAGGAAGCCGATGCCGTTCTGCGCCACCAGCGCGCTGCCGAGCAGCTGCGGCGGTGCGAACTGCGAGGAGAGTGCCGAGAACTGCGGCGAATCGGCGACGACGCAAAAGCCCCAGAAGAAGAGCGCGCCGAGGCGCAGCGCGATCGACTCGTCGGGAAGCAGCGGATAGACCAGGCACATCAGCCCCGAGCCGGCGAGCGCGCAGGCGGCGACGCGCGCGCTGCCGATGCGACGGCTCCACAGGCCGCCGAGAACGCAACCGATGCCGCCGATGGCGATCACCGCGAAGCTGAGCAGTGCGACCGGACCGGCGCCGGCGCCTCCGCCGCGTCGTGCCAGCTCGGCCGCGATCGGCTGGCACAGCCAGGGCAGCACGCTCCAGAACGCGTACAGCTCCCACATGTGGCCGAAGTAGCCGAGCGCCGAGGCCCGGAACGCCGGCATGCGGAACACCTGCCAGACCGCGCCGGGTTTCGACGCGCCGGCGGTGCCTACGTTAGGCGCCGCTGCGGCAAACGGGCCGTCGCCGAGAAAAGCGATCGACGCGGCGCCGACCAGCGCCAGCGCCGACGACGCCACCACGACCATCTCCCAGGGCCAGCTCGCGCCGCTTGCGCGCAGCGCGTGCGGCATCGCCGTGCCGAGCGCGAGCATGCCGACGAGCCAGCCGAGCGCCGCCGCCGGCCGGCCGCCGACCCACTGGACGATCATCTTCATGCCGAGCGGGTAGATCCCGGCGAGGCTCAGGCCGACGGCGAAGCGAAGCGCCCACGCCGCCGCGTAGTCGATGCCGGGCAGGGCCAGCGCCGCGTTGACGGCGGCGCCGGCGACGCAGCTGAGGGCGAAGATCCGGCTCGCGGGAAAGCGATCGGCGATTCCGGTGGCGGCGAAGCCGAGCGTGCCGGCGATGAAGCCGAGCTGCGTCGCCGCGATCAGCCAGCCGAAGCCGGCGGCGTCGATGCCGAGCCGCGCCATCAGCCCGTCGGCGGCACCGCTCGGGCTGAACCAGAGAGAGGTGCCGAGCCACTGCGAGAGGACGATGACCGCGACCGCCCGGCGCCGGCGGCGCGCCGCGTTCAGCTCATTCGCATTGCTCAAGCGCTTGCGCCAGGTCGTCGATCAGGTCGTCGGCGTGCTCGAGCCCGACGGAGACGCGCAGCAAGCCCTGCGGCGTGCGGCTTTCGGGGCCTTCGATCGAAGCGCGATGCTCGATCAGGCTCTCGACCCCGCCCAGGCTGGTCGCGCGCGTGAACAGCTCGACGCTCGCGGCCAGGGTCATCGCCGCTTCCTTGCCGGCACGCGCCTCGAACGACAGCATGCCGCCGAAATCGGCCATCTGCCGCTTCGCGAGCGCATGGAAGGCGCTGTCGGGCAGGCCCGGGTAGTGGACTGCCGAGACCTTCGGGTGTTCGGCGAGGAAGGTCGCCACCTTCATCGCGTTGGCGCAGTGCGCGCGCATGCGCAGGGGCAGCGTCGGCAGGCTGCGCATGATCAGCCAGCAGTCGAACGGCGAAGGCACGGCGCCGCCGTAGAGCTGCGCCGTGCGGACCTGGGCGAAGGCGTCGTCGTCGACGCGGGCGATGGCGGCGCCGCCGAGCACGTCGCTGCGCCCGCCGAGGTACTTGGTGGTCGCATGCATCGCCATGTCGCAGCCGAGATCGAGCGGCCGCTGCAGCGCCGGCGAGGCGAAGGTGTTGTCGGCGACGGCACGCGCGCCGGCGCGATGGGCGATGTCGGCGACCGCGGCAATGTCGACGCACTGGAGCAAGGGGTTCGACGGCGTCTCGATCCAGACGATCCGCGTCGTCGGCCGGAGGGCCGCGGCGACGTCGTCGAGGCGGGTCATGTCGACGAAGGTCGCGCCAACATTCCACTTGGCGAAGAGATGCTTCAGCACGTTGGCGGTGCCGTGGTAGATGTCGCGCGGCGCGACGACGTGATCGCCCGGCTGCAGCCCCTGGAGGATCGCCGTGACCGCCGCCAGCCCCGAGCCGAACGCCGCCGCCGCGGCGCCGCCTTCCAGCGCGGCCAGCGCCGCCTCGAGGCCGTTGCGGTTCGGGTTGTGGTTGCGCGAGTAGACGAAGCCGTGCGGATAGCTGCCGTCGGCGCCGCGCTCGAACGTCGTCGAGAGATGGATCGGGTCGACGACGGCACCGGTCGACGGATCGACGCCGTGGCCGGCGTGGACGGCGAGCGTCTCGAATCGGAGGGTGCTGGCGATCTTCATGGTGGCGCGACGATACCCGCCCGCTGGCCGACCCGGCGCAGTCGTCGCCCCGGGGCGGCGCTGCCGAGCGAGGTGCCGCAGCCTTAGACTGGCACCCATCGGCGCAAAGCGATCCGCGAACGCGCACGACGGGGAAAAGGCGGAGAACGACGATGGACGAGACCGAGCGGCTGACGCAGGAGATCCAGGAGCTGCAGGGCTCGATGCTGGCCATGGAGTGCTTCGTCAACTCGCTCACCGAGGCGCTGAGCAGCGACGCGCGCGTCGTCGTGCAGGCTTTCTATGCGAGCGAATCGAACGCCTTTCGCACGGCCCTGATGACTTCGACCGCGCCCGAGGCGACGGTGGCGGCATTCGAGCGCGACGTCCAGCGCGCCCTGACGTTGCTCGGCGAGCCGAGCGTCGCGTCGCGCGGCGCCTGAGCTCCGCGCCCGCTCAGCCGATGCAGGTGCGGTTCTTCCCGGTCCGCTTGGCTTCGTAGAGCGCCGGGTCGACGCGCTCGAGCAAATCCTCGATCCGGTCGGCCGGGCGATAGCGCCTGACGCCGGCCGAGAAGGTGACGAAGATCTGCCTGTCCTTGTGCATGGACAGGCCGCCCGTGAGCGATCGCTGCAGCCGCGTCAGCACCTGCTCGCCTGTCACGGGCACGGCGACGTCGGCCGAGGAGAGGCGCTCAGGGCAGATTGCCCACGGGCTTGACGCGCGCCTCTCGCGCCCGCACGACACGCGCCGGCTCGGGGCTGT
>JBDSLQ010000350.1:0-4323 GCA_039916285.1 Caldimonas sp. | reverse complement strand
GTCAAGAACTTCCTGACCAACGTGGAGAACGGCCATTTCGACGGCACGGTGTTCCACCGGGTCATCAAGGGCTTCATGGTCCAGGGCGGCGGCTTCGAGCCGGGCATGAGCCAGAAGCCCACCGGCTCGACGATCAAGAACGAAGCGGGCAACGGCCTGAAGAACGACAAGTACACGCTGGCGATGGCGCGCACGTCAGCGCCGCACTCCGCGACCGCGCAGTTCTTCATCAACGCCGCCGACAACGAGTTTCTCAACTTCAAGTCGGAGACGCCGCAGGGCTGGGGCTACGCAGTGTTCGGCCGCGTCGTCGCGGGCCAGGACGTCGTCGATGCGATCGAGAAGGTGCGCACCGGCAACCGCGGCGGCCACTCCGACGTGCCGCTGGACGACGTCACGATCACGCGCGCCACCGTCGTCTCCTGACGACGCAAGACGAGCAGACGCCGGTCGCCGTGGCAGCGTCGTCGCCGCGCCTGCCGGCGCTGCCCCAGGCGGAATCGCCGGCGACCTTCGTCGCGCCGGCGGAATGGCGCGCGATCGACCTCATCTCCGACCTGCACCTCGCCGAGAGCACGCCCCGCGCGTTCGAGGCATGGTCGGCTCACCTTCGCTACACCGACGCCGACGCCGTCTTCATCCTCGGCGACCTGTTCGAGGTCTGGATCGGCGACGACATGGCCGAGCACGGCTTCGAATCGCGCTGCGCCGAGGTGCTGAGCGCCGCGGCGGGGGAGCGCACCGTCGGCTTCATGGCCGGCAACCGCGACTTCCTCGTCGGCGATGAGATGCTTGAAGCCAACGGCGTGCTCCGTCTGGGCGATCCGACCGTCGTCATCGCCTTCGGCGAGCGGGTCATGCTGTCGCACGGCGACGCCCTTTGTATCGACGATGTCGACTATCAGCGCTACCGCAGCGTCGTGCGTCGGCCGGGCGTGCAGCGCGCCTTCGGCGCCCTGCCCTTTGCCGCGCGGCGAGCGATTGGCCGGGCCCTCAGGGGGCGCAGCGGGCGGCGCGAGCCGGCGCGGCCGGGTGGCTTCGTCGACGTCGACTCGGAAGCCGCCCTCGCCTGGATGCATGGCGCGCAGACGGCGACGCTGGTGCACGGCCACACCCATGCGCCGGCGCGCCACGAGCTCGCGCCGGGCGAAGTCCGACACGTGTTGAGCGATTGGGAGCTCGACGGCAGCAGCGCGCCGCGCGCCGAGATCCTGCGCTGGAGTGCTACCGGCTTCGAGCGCATCGCGCCTTTCGCCGAACCCGCTGCGCCCTCGCCGTGACCGGCTGGTGGCAGCGCTGGCGACGCGCCCGCACGCTCGAGCGGCGGGCGATTCCTGATTCGCTGTGGCAGCTGACGCTGCTTCGCTTCCCGTTCCTGGGCGCTCGCAGCGCAGCGCAGGTCGACGAGCTGCGGGGAATGGCGACGCTTTTTCTCGGCCAAAAGGAATTCAGCGGCGCGCGCGGGCTGGTCGTCACCGACGAGATGGCGGTGGCGATCGCCGCCCAGGCGTGCCTGCCCGCGCTCGCGTTGGGACTGGACTGGCTCGACGGCTTCGTCGGCATCGTCGTCCACGAGGACGCGGTCGTCGCCCGCCGCGAGGTCGAGGACGACGACGGCGTCGTCCACGCCTACGACGAGGAGCTGAGCGGCGAGGCGATGAGCGGCGGTCCCGTGATGCTCGCCTGGCGCGACGTCGACGCCGCCGGCGAATCGGCCGCCTGTGGCTACAACGTCGTCGTCCACGAGTTCGCCCACGTCATCGACATGCGCCGCGGCGTCACGGCGGGCGTCGAAACGGCCGACCCGCTCAGCGCGCGCGGCCGCTGGCTGCTCGCCCTGGCCGACGAGCACGAGCGTTTCGCCGACCGCGTCGAGGGCGACGAGGAGACCTTCCTCGACCCGTACGGTGCCGAAGCGCTCGAGGAGTTCTTCGCCGTCGGCGCGGAAGCGTTCTTCGTGGCCCCGGACGAGCTCGACCGGGAGGAGCCGCGCCTCTACGGCCTCCTCGCGGAGTTCTTCCGGCAGGAACCGGCGCGCGATAGAAGAAACGGGGGCGCTGCGGCCCCCGTGGGTTAGGACCCGGGCAAACCTACGCTGTCGCCGGCTCCGACTTGGGCTTGTCGCTTTTCCTGGCCGGCTGGATGTCGAGCAGCGGCTTGCCCTCGGCGTCGACATCGACGGTGAGACGCCCGCCTTCGACCAGGCGGCCGAACAGCAGCTCGTCGGCCAGGGCGCGCCGGATGGTGTCTTGGATCAGGCGCTGCATCGGCCTGGCACCCATCAGCGGATCGAAGCCCTTCTTCGCGAGGAGCTTCCTGAGCCCGTCGGTGAATGTCACCTCGACCTTCTTCTCGGTCAGCTGCCCCTCGAGCTCGAGCAGGAACTTGTCGACGACGCGCAGGATGATCTCCTCGTCGAGCGCCTTGAAGCTCACCGTGGCGTCGAGACGATTGCGGAACTCTGGCGTGAACAGGCGCTTGATGTCGGCCATCTCGTCGCCCGACTCGCGCGAGTTGAGAAAGCCGATGCTCGCCCTGTTCATCGTCTCGGCGCCCGCGTTCGTCGTCATGATGATGATGACGCTGCGGAAGTCGGCCTTCCTGCCGTTGTTGTCGGTCAGTGTGCCGTGGTCCATGACCTGGAGCAGCACGTTGAAGACATCGGGGTGCGCCTTCTCGATCTCGTCGAGAAGCAGCACGGCGTGCGGCTTCTTCGAGATCGCCTCGGTCAGCAGGCCGCCCTGGTCGAAGCCGACGTAGCCCGGCGGCGCCCCGATCAGGCGGCTTACCGCATGGCGCTCCATGTACTCGCTCATGTCGAAGCGGATCAGGTCGACCCCGAGCACGAACGCGAGCTGCTTGGCGACTTCGGTCTTGCCGACCCCGGTCGGGCCGCTAAACAGGAACGAGCCGATCGGCTTGTCGGGTCGGCCGAGGCCCGAGCGCGCCATCTTGATCGCAGCGGCGAGTGCGTCGATCGCCGGGTCCTGGCCGAAGACGACGCTCTTCAGGTCGCGGTCGAGCGTCTTCAGCTTCGAGCGATCGTCGCTGGACACCGAGGCGGGTGGGATGCGCGCGATCTTGGCGACGATCTCCTCGACCTCGGAGCGGTTGATCGTCTTCTTCTGCTTGTTCTTGGGCAGGATTCGTTGCGCCGCGCCGGCTTCGTCGATGACGTCAATCGCCTTGTCGGGCAGGTGGCGGTCGTTGATGAACTTCGCCGACAGCTCTGCGGCGGCCTGAAGCGCCGCCGGCGCGTACTTGACACTGTGGTGCTCCTCGAAGCGGCTCTTCAGCCCCTTCAGGATCTCGACCGTCTGCTCGATGGACGGCTCGACCACGTCGACCTTCTGGAAACGACGCGACAGCGCCGCGTCCTTCTCGAAGATGCCGCGGTACTCGGTGAAGGTGGTCGCGCCGATGCACTTCATGGCGCCCGAGCTGAGCGCCGGCTTCAGCAGGTTGCTGGCGTCCAGCGTGCCGCCGGAGGCGGCCCCGGCGCCGATCAATGTGTGGATTTCGTCGATGAAGAGAATGGCGTTCGGCTGGTCCTTCAGGTTCTTCAGCACGCCCTTCAGGCGCTGTTCGAAGTCGCCGCGGTACTTGGTTCCCGCCAGGAGCGCGCCCATGTCGAGCGCGTAGACGACCGACTCGGCGAGGATCTCCGGAACCTCGGACTGGGTGATCCGCCAGGCCAGGCCCTCGGCGATCGCGGTCTTGCCGACGCCGGCCTCGCCGACGAGCAGCGGGTTGTTCTTCCTGCGCCGGCACAGGATCTGGATGACGCGCTCGACCTCGTGCTCGCGGCCGATCAGCGGATCGATCTTGCCGTCGCGAGCGAGCTGGTTGAGGTTCTGCGTGAACTGATCGAGCGGCGAGCCCTTGCCGTCCGACTCTTCCTTCTCGTTCTCGGCGCTCGCGCCGCCACCCTCGCCCGGCTTGGCAGATTCGGGCGGGTCGCTCTTCTTGATGCCGTGGGCGATGAAGTTGACGACGTCGAGACGCGTGACACCCTGCTGGTGCAGGTAGTAGACGGCGTGCGAGTCCTTCTCGCCGAAGATCGCGACCAGGACGTTGGCGCCGGTGACTTCCTTCTTGCCGCTCCCGGTCGACTGCACGTGCATGATCGCGCGCTGGATGACGCGCTGGAAGCCCAGCGTCGGCTGGGTGTCGACCTCGTCGGCGCCGCCGACGGTGGGCGTGTTTTCCTTGATGAAGCCGAGCAGGCTCTTGCGCAGGTCGTCGAGGTTGGCGGAGCAGGCGCGAAGCACTTCGGCCGCTGAGGGGTTGTCGAGCAACGCCATGAGCAGGTGCTCGACCGTG
>JBDSLQ010000349.1:0-2563 GCA_039916285.1 Caldimonas sp. | reverse complement strand
AGCTGCAGCGCGAAACCATCCTCGCCCGCGCCGCCGTGCTGTTCGCGCAGCGCGGCTACACGGCGACGTCGATGAACGAGGTCGCCGAGGCGTGCGGCGTCTCCAAGCCCTCGCTCTACCACTACGTCCGCGACAAGCACCAGCTGCTCGCCGAGATCGCCGAGGCGCACGTTGCGCGGTTGCTGGCCCTGATCGCCGAGGTCGACGCTGCCTTGCCGGCACCCGAGGAGCGCCTGCGCCGCCTGATCGACGCCTTCCTCGCCGCCTACGCCGGCTCGCAGGCCGAGCACCGCGTCCTGACCGAGGATGTCCGCTTCCTCGCCGCTGCCGAGAAAAAGCGCGTTCTCGGCGGCCAGCGCCGTGTCGTCGCCGCGTTCGCCGACGCCATCGTCGCGATCCGCCCCGAACTTGCCGCGGCGAGACTGCAGAAGCCGCTGGCGATGCTGCTGTTCGGCATGATGAACTGGATGTTCACCTGGCTGCAGCCGCGCGGCGCGCTGAGCCACGCCGACCTCGCGCCGGTCGTCGCCGATCTCTTCTTCGGCGGCGTCGGCGCGGTGCGCACGCCGACATCGACGCCGGCCTGACGCGAGACCGGCGTCGGCAACCCCCCACTCCGAGATATCGATCATGTCCGTCCTGCAAAGCCTGATCGCCGACCGCTGGGTCGGCACGCGTGAAGGCGCGCCGCTCGCCAGCGCCATCGACGGCGCGACGATGTATCACGCACACGCCGACGCGCTCGACTTCGCCGAAGCGCTGGCCTGGGCGCGCACGCGCGGCGGCGCTTCCCTGCTCGCGCTCGACTTCCAGCAGCGCGCTGCACGGCTGAAGGCGCTCGCCGCCTTTCTGAACGAAAGGAAGGAACAGCTCTACGCGATCTCGCGCCATACCGGCGCGACGCGCAGCGACGGCTGGGTCGACATCGAGGGCGGCACCGGCACGCTGCTCGCGTATGCGTCGATGGGCGGCAACGAGCTGCCCTCGGGCAATGTGCTCCATGAAGGGCCGCCGGTCATCCTCGGCAAGAAGGGGCAGTTCGCCGCGACCCACATCCTGGTCCCGCGGGGCGGCGTCGCCGTCCACATCAACGCCTTCAACTTTCCGGTCTGGGGGCTGCTCGAGAAATTCGCGCCGACCTTTCTCGCCGGCATGCCGTGCATCGCCAAGCCGGCGACGGCGACGGGCTACCTTGCCGAAGCGCTGGTGCGGCTGATGATGGAGTCGGGCCTCCTGCCCGCGGGCAGCCTGCAGCTCGTCATCGGCCCGACCGGAGACCTTCTCGACCGTCTCGAGAGCAGCGACGTCGTCACTTTCACTGGGTCTGCCGACACGGCGTTGAAGCTGCGCAGGAACGCGAACCTGCTCGCGCAATCGATCCCGTTCAACGCCGAGGCCGATTCGCTCAATGCGGCGGTCCTCGGCCCGGACGTGACCCCCGACGACGCGGAGTTCGATCTCTTCGCCAAGGAGGTCACGCGCGAGATGACCGTCAAGGCGGGCCAGAAGTGCACGGCGATCCGGCGCGCGATCGTGCCGCGCCAGCACCTCGACACCATGGCCGCGCGCCTGCGCGAGCGGCTCGCCAAGATCAGCGTCGGCGACCCGGCGGTCGAAGGCGTGAAGATGGGCGCGCTGGCGTCGAGGTCGCAGCATGCCGACGTCGGCGCGCGCCTGGCCTTGCTCGCAGAAGGCAACGAGATCGTCTTCGGCGCGGCCGACGGCTTCGCGCCGCAAGGCGAGGGCGTTGCCAACGGCGCGTTCTTCGCGCCGACGCTGGTGCTCTGCCGCGACGGCATGAAGAACGACGCGGTCCACGACGTCGAGGCGTTCGGCCCGGTCTCGACGCTGATGCCGTACCAAGACTTCGACGAGGCGCTCGCGCTCGCCGCGCGCGGGCGCGGCAGCCTAGTGGCGACGCTCGTCACCCACGACCCGAAGGTAGCGGCGAAAGCGATCCCGACGATGGCGGCCTGGCATGGTCGCCTGCACATCCTCGATCGCGAGTCGGCCGCCGAATCGACCGGCCACGGCTCGCCCTTGCCGATGCTGAAGCACGGCGGCCCGGGCCGGGCCGGTGGCGGCGAAGAGCTCGGCGGCATCCGCGCCGTCAAGCATTTCCTGCAGCGCGCGGCGGTGCAGGGCTCGCCGACGATGCTGACGGCGGTGACGGGCGAATACGTGCGCGGCGCGGCGCTGAGCGAAGGCGACGTCCATCCGTTTCGCAAGCACTTCGAGGAGCTCGCCGTCGGCGATTCGCTGCTGACGCACCGGCGCACCGTCAGCGAAGCCGACATCGTCGCCTTCGGCGGCATCTCGGGCGACTTCTTCTACATGCACTTCGACGAGATCGCGGCGAAGGATTCGGCGTTCGGCCAGCGCATCGCCCACGGCTATTTCGTGCTGTCGGCCGCAGCCGGCCTCTTCGTCTCGCCGGCGCCCGGCCCGGTGCTCGCCAACTACGGCCTCGACACGCTCCGCTTCACGAAGCCGGTGGCGATCGGCGACACGATCCGGGCGCGCCTCACCTGCAAGCGCAAGATCGACCGCAGCAAGAAGGACG
>JBDSLQ010000348.1:0-3370 GCA_039916285.1 Caldimonas sp. | reverse complement strand
TCCAGCACGAGGCCGGGCTCGACCGTCGCGATGCGCCGCTCTTCATCGACGGCGACGATCCGGCGCAGATGCTTGGTCGTGTCGATGACCAGCGCCGCGCCCGTCGTCTGCCCGCACTGGCTGGTGCCGGCGCCGCGCGGCAGCACCGGCACGGCCAGCTCGCGTGCGATCTGCAACGCGATCGCCACGTCGCGGTCGCTCTTCGGCACGAGCACGCCGACCGGCATGATCTGGTAGATCGAGGCGTCGGTCGCATACCGGCCGCGCGAAGCGGCGTCGAAGCGAACCTCGCTTTCGGTCTCGTCGCGCAGGCGTCGGGCGAGCGCGATCGCGACCTCGTTCGCCGGCGGCCGCGCTCCCTGCGGTGCCGCGGCGGCGGCGGCGAGGTTCGCGGAGCGATCGATCAGCATCCCGGCTTCATCCTGAGCCGATTCTTGCACCCGTCGGCCCTCGATTGCCCCTCGCGGCTAGGACAAACGCCCTGAGGCGTGCGAGGGCCGAATGCAAGAATGGCGGCGCCACGCACAGCCACCATGCTCGACCTCGATTTCCACCCGACCGGCCGCCACTTCCTGCAGATTCCCGGCCCGAGCCCGGTGCCCGATCGCATCCTGCGGGCGATGAGCCTGCCGACGATCGACCACCGCGGGCCGGAATTCGGTGCCCTCGGCAGGAAGGTGCTCGCCGACGTGCGCAAGGTCTTCAAGACGCGCCATCCGGTCGTCATCTACCCGGCGTCGGGCACCGGCGCGTGGGAAGCGGCGCTCGTCAACACGCTGAGTGGCGGCGATGCCGTGCTGATGGTCGAGACCGGCCACTTCGCGGCGCTCTGGCAGAAGATGGCGGCGCGTCTCGGCCTCGCCACCGAGGTGCTGGTCGCGCCCGGCAGCGACGCGCTGCTGCCGGAAGCGCCGCACTGGCGCCGCGGCGTCCAGGCCGAGCAGATCGAGGCGCGCCTGCGATGCGACGGCGAGAGGAAGATCAGGGCGGTCTGCGTGGTCCACAACGAGACTTCGACCGGCGCGCTCTCCGACATCGTCGCGGTCAGGAAGGCGATCGACGCCGCCGGCCACCCTGCCCTGCTGCTGGTCGACTCGATCTCGGGGCTGGCCTGCGCCGACCTGCGCCACGACGAGTGGGGCATCGACGTCACCGTCGGCGGCTCGCAGAAGGGCCTCATGCTGCCCCCCGGCATCGGCTTCAACGCAATCTCGCCGCGCGCCCTCGAGGCGGCCAAGAAGGCGACCCTGCCGCGCGCGTTCTGGTCATGGGAGGAGATCGTGGCGATGAACGTCGACGGCTACTGGCCGACGACGCCCAACACCAACCTCCTGTACGGCCTCAACGAGGCGCTCGAGATGCTGGTC
Source organism: Caldimonas sp. (assembly GCA_039916285.1). Classification (GTDB taxonomy): domain Bacteria; phylum Pseudomonadota; class Gammaproteobacteria; order Burkholderiales; family Burkholderiaceae_C; genus Schlegelella_A. The sequence continues at coordinate 2,003 of JBDSLQ010000348.1, read as the reverse complement.
GGCGAGGGCCTCGACAACGTCTTCGCGCGCCATGAGCGCTGGGCCGAAGCCGTCCGCGCAGCGGTCGATGCCTGGCAGCTGCCGATCCAGTGCGTCGAGACACGGCAACGCTCGCCGGTGCTGACGGGCGTGATCACGCCGGCCGGCGTCGATGCCGATGCCGTGCGCCGCCTCATCTACGAGCGCTTCGACCTCTCGCTCGGCACCGGCCTGGGCAAGGTCAAGGGCCGAATGTTCCGCATCGGCCACCTCGGCGACAGCAACGACCTGACCCTGCTCGCCACCCTCGCCGGCTGCGAGATGGGTTTGAAGCTCTCGGGAGTCCGGCTTGCCGGTAGCGGCGTGCAGGCGGCGATGGATCATTTCGCCAGCCACCCGGCGCGCGCCGGCCTTGCCGCTGCCGCGTAGCGACAGTCGTCACGGTTGGCGCGTCGACTCCTTCCCTCGAACCTCACGGGATCCGCACGAATGCTTCCTCGTCGCCGATCGGGCCCGCCACCGCCATGAGCCTGCCGCATTTCATTCACGAGAGCCTCGACGACATCCTCGCGGAATGGGAGAGCGATTGCGGCGAGGTCCCGAGCGGCGCCGGGCCGGTGGTGCGCCGCGCCCACTTCGGCAAGGTGCTGCAGGCGGTCGCCGAGGAGATGCAGCGGATCAAGGCCGCGACCCGGCCGGTCGCGCCGGACATGCCCGCCGCCCTCGCACGCGGGCCGGACAGGGACCCTGCCCGGCAGTCGCCCGCGAGCCGGCTCGTCGACGAGTACGCGTCGCTGCGCGCCTCCGTGGTGCGCCAGTGGCGGCGCAGGCACCCCTCGCCGAGCGCCGCCGACCTCGACGACCTGGCCGACTTCAACGAGGCGATGGACCGCAGCCTGGCCGAGCTCGCCGCAACCTTCTCGCCCGCCGAGTCGCAGCCTAATGCGCTCTTCCTCGGCGTCCTCAACCACGAGCTGCGCACCTCGGTGGCGTCGATCCTGATGTCGGCACAGGTGCTGACGCATCGCAGCACGCCGGGAACGCCCGAAGCGAAGGCGGCGCAGCGCATCCTGCGCAGTTGCCAGCAGGTGCGCCAGAGCCTCGACGCGCTCTCGGACTTCACCAACGTGCGGCTCGCCGATCACCTCGAGATCGATCGCGTGCGCGACGACATGGGCGTGCTCTGCCGGCAGGCGCTCGACGCCCATGCGCGAATCGACCCGGAGCGCAGGGTCCGCCTCACCGCCGATGGCGACCTGGGCGGCGACTGGGACACGACGCGCGTCCGCGAAGCGGTCGGCGGCCTGCTCGGCCACGCGGCGCGCTTCGCCTCGCGCGGCACGGTCGTGACGATCGCCGTCGACGGCCATGCCGCCGGCGCGGTGAAGGTCACCGTGCACGGCGACGGAACGCCGATCGATGCCGAGACGCTGCGCGCGATCTTCGATCCGGTCGCTCGCGTCGAATCGGAGAACCCGACCTATGCCGGCCTCGGCCTGGGCCTGTTCATCGTCCGCAAGATCGTCGATGCGCATGGCGGCCATGTCAGCGTCGACGCCTCGGCAAGCGGCGGGACGACGTTCACGATGGTCTTGCCGCGACAGGCTTAGCGTCGCGTCCCGTCGCCGCATAGGCGGCGATCGCCAGGGCGACCAGGCACCAGACGATCAGCGCGCCCGACGGCAGGTCGAGCGCCGACGAGAGCACCAGCCCCGCCGCGTAGCCGAGCACGCCGATCGCGTAGGCGAGCAGCAGGCGCGAGCGCGGCAGGGCGACGCGGCGCGATCCGAGCGCGGGAACGATTAGGGTGGCGAAGACGAGGTAGACGCCGATCAGCTGCACCGATGCCGTCACCGCGATCGCGAACAGCAGGTAGAAGACGAGCTGCGAGAGCCGTTCGCGGAGTCCCCACAGCGCGGCCAGCGTCAGCACGCTGACGCCGAGCGGCACGAGCAGCTGGCGGTAGCCGACCCAGAGGATCTGGCCGGCGAGCAGGTCGCGCAGGGACTCCCCACCGTGCGGGT
>JBDSLQ010000347.1:0-3716 GCA_039916285.1 Caldimonas sp. | reverse complement strand
GCGATCTCGCCAGCACGCAGACGCGCGCCACCCGCATCACCGGCATGCTGCCGTACTTCGTGATGATGGCGGTGCTCTACGGCGCGCTCAACGCCGCCCTCGACACCACCGCCGGCGAGCGCGAGCGCGGCTCGCTCGAGCCGCTGCTGATGAACCCCGCCGAGCGCTGGGCGCTCGTCGCCGGCAAGTGGGGCGCGGTCGCGTGCGTGAGCATGCTGATCGCCGTGCTCAGCTGCTTCAGCTTCCTGCCCGGCCAGTGGGTCTTGCGAAGCGACACGCTGGCGGCGATGTTCCAGTACGGGCCGCGCGAAGCGGCGCTCTTCATCGTCATCCTGCTGCCGCTGGCGGCGGCGCTGGCGGCGGTGCTGATGGCGGTGGCGATCCGCTGCCGCTCGTTCAAGGAAGCGCAGGCGAGCTCGACGATCGTCGTCCTCGCGGTGTCGTTGCTGCCGCTCGTCAACGTCTTTGATCTCGGCGGCGAGGCGCCCTGGCATCTCTGGGCGCCGGCGCTGGCGCAGAACACGCTGATGACGCGGGTGCTGAAGGGCGAGGCGCTCGGCCTGGAGCAGGTGCTGATTCCGCTCGTGGTGTGCCTGGCCTTGACCGCGATCGGCGTCTGGTACGTCGCGCGCGAGCTGCATCAGGCGGCTGTGAAGTGAGGTCGACGGGCACCGTTGCCGCGGTCGTCGACGGCCTCGCGCCGACGTGGCGCTTCGTTCCGTTCGACTCGCTCACGGTGCGCGAGCTGCAATACATCTACATGGCGCGGCAAGCGGTGTTCGGGGTCGAGCAGGGCTGCGCGTTCTTGGACGCCGACGGGCTCGACGAGCGCGCCTGGCATCTGGCCGCCTGGTCGTCGCTGCAGCGCGAGCCGCTCGCCTACGCGCGCCTGCTCGAGCCGGGCGCGAAGTACGCGGAGGCGTCGATCGGTCGCGTCGTCACCACGCCGGTGGCGCGCGGTCGCGGCCTCGGCCGCGAGACGATGGTCCGCGCCATCGCCCATGCGGCCGAGACCTGGCCCGGCGTCGACATCCGGATCGCTGCGCAATCTCGCCTCGAGGGCTTCTATGCGTCGCTCGGCTTCGCTATCGCCGGCCCGCGTTTCCTCGAGGACGGCATCGATCACACGGAGATGACTCGCGCCGCGCCGGGCGCAAGCCCTTCGCCGGGGCGCATGGGCGGCTGAGGCCGGGAAAAATACAATCGGCCCTCACGCGCAAGGGCCCGCATGGAGTTTCCTCGACATTTCGACGTCATCGTCATCGGTGGCGGCCACGCCGGCACCGAAGCCGCGCTCGCCTCGGCGCGAATGGGTGCGGCGACGTTGCTGTTGACGCACTCGATCGAGACGCTCGGGCAAATGAGCTGCAATCCCTCGATCGGCGGCATCGGCAAGGGCCACCTCGTCAAGGAGATCGACGCGCTCGGCGGCGTGATGGCGGCGGCGGCGGACGAGGCCGGCATCCACTTTCGGATCCTGAACGGGTCGAAAGGCCCCGCCGTGCGCGCCACGCGCGCCCAAGCCGACCGAGCTCTCTACAGGGCCGCGATCAGGCGCCGCCTCGAGAACCAGCCCAGCCTTTGGCTGTTTCAGGCTGCGTGCGATGATCTCATCGTTGAGACTGACCGTATCGCGGGCGTTATCACGCAAGTGGGCGTTCGCTTCAATGCGACCTGTGTTGTTCTGACGACGGGTACTTTCCTGGATGGGCGGATCCATATCGGTCTCGACAGCCACGCCGGCGGCCGCTCGGGCGAAGCGCCGGCCCGAATGCTCTCCGCGCGCCTGAAGGAGCTGAAGCTGCCCCAAGGCCGGCTCAAGACCGGAACGCCGCCGCGGCTCGACGGTCGGACCATCGACTACGCCAAGCTGGTCGAGCAACCGGGCGACGGTGTCGGGCCAGCGAGCGAAATCGACGACCTGCCGGTCTTCAGCTTCCTCGGCGATCCGTGCCAGCACCCGCGCCAGGTGTCGTGCTGGATCACCCAGACCAACGCGCGCACCCACGAGATCGTGCGGGCCGGCTTTGCGCAGAGCCCCATGTTCACCGGCCGCATCGACGGCGTCGGGCCGCGCTATTGCCCGAGCATCGAGGACAAGGTCAATCGCTTCGCCGGAAAGGACTCGCACCAGATCTTCCTCGAGCCCGAAGGACTGTCGACCCACGAGGTGTATCCGAACGGGATCTCGACGTCGCTGCCATTCGCGGTCCAGGCCGAAGCCGTGCGCTCGATCGCCGGTCTCGAGGCCGCGCACATCGTTCGCCCGGGCTACGCGATCGAGTACGACTACTTCGATCCACGTGCCCTGCGGTCGAGCTTCGAGACGCGCGCCATCGCCGGATTGTTCTTCGCGGGCCAGATCAATGGCACCACCGGATACGAGGAAGCGGCCGCACAGGGGTTGCACGCCGGTGCCAACGCAGCACTGAAGGCGCGGGGCGACAACCCTTGGGTGCCGTCCCGCGACCAGGCATACCTGGGCGTGCTGATCGATGACCTGACATCGAAGGGAGTGACCGAGCCCTACCGGATGTTCACGAGCCGTGCTGAATACCGTTTGCAGCTCCGCGAGGACAATGCCGACGTGCGCCTCACCGAGGCTGGTCGTCGCCTGGGCTTGGTCGACGATGTCCGCTGGGAGACGTTTTCTCGCAAGTCGGACCTGGTTTCACGTGAAACCACGCGCCTATCTACCGTGAGGGTGTCCGCGCCTGACTCTGGCGCCGCCGTGGGTTCGACACGCACCCTGATCGAAATGCTGCGCCGACCCGGTGCGAGCTTCGATGCCGTGGTGGCCATGCCGGCGGCGTCGAGTCTGCCGGTTTCACGTGAAACGCTTCGGGCGGAGGCCGGCCGCCAACTCGCAGACCAAGTGATCGAGCAGATCGAGACAGCGACGCGCTACGCCGGCTATATCGAGAAGCAACAAGCGGACGTCCAACGGGCTGTCCGGTCCGGCTCGACGCTCATCCCGGCTGATTTCGATTTCAACGCCATCCGATCGCTCTCGTTCGAGGCTCGTCAAGTCTTGACCGCGCAACGACCGGAGAGCATCGGCGCGGCCTCCCGGCTGCCCGGCATCACGCCCGCCGCGATGTCGCTGCTCCTGGTCCACGTCAAGAAGCCTCGCCGCGCGTTAAGCGCCGGCGGCGTCCGCCTCGCATCCAGCGCCGAGACTTGAGCGCCGGAAGCGAAGTGAGGCCGGCCGACGACGCCGAGCTGGCGGAAGTGCTTTCCGCGGGGTCGGACGCGATCGGCTTTCCTTTGGCAGCGGGGCAGGTGGAGTGCTTCGTCGCTTACATCCGCTTGATCGAGAAGTGGAACGCGACCTACAACCTGACCGCCATTCGGGATCCGCGCGCGATGGCGACTCATCACATCCTGGATTGCCTCGCCGCAGCGGCTGCGCTCATCGCGCGTCGCGGCCGGCGAGCCGAGCATCTGCTGGATGTCGGCAGCGGCGCAGGCCTGCCCGGGATCGTCATCGCCATCGTCGCGCCCGAGCGGCAGATCCTGTGCGTCGACAGTGTCGGCAAGAAGGCCGCGTTCATCACCCAGGTGGCTGGCGCGCTGGGACTCAAAAACCTCGCTGTGCGCCACGCGCGGGTCGAAAGCCTTCACGCTCAGCGCTTCGATGTCATCGCCTGCCGGGCCTTCGCCTCGCTGCACGTGTTCGTGAGAGAAACTCGCCGTTTGTTGTCTGAAGAGGGCAT
>JBDSLQ010000346.1:0-6789 GCA_039916285.1 Caldimonas sp. | reverse complement strand
GGTTCGCGGCATCGGCCTGCTCGACATCAAGGCGATCTTCGGCGAGACCGCGGTGCGCCGGAAGATGCGGCTGAAGCTGATCGTCCACCTGGTGCGCAAGGAGACGATGGACCGCGACTTCGAGCGGTTGCCCTACGAGCCGTTGAGCGAAGACATCCTGGAGGTGCCGGTGCGAAAGACCGTGATCGCGGTCGACGCCGGCCGCAACCTCGCGGTGCTGGTCGAGGCGGCGGTGCGCAACACGATCCTGCAGTTGCGCGGCATCGACACGTACGCCGAGTTCATCGAGCGCCACCACCGGGCGATGGGCAAGGCGGAGTAGGCTGCGCCGGGATCCTTCGCTGCGCTCGGGATGACGAGGCGCCGCGGCGCCTCGTCACTTGGTCCTGAAGGCGCAGTTCTTCTTGGTGCACGCGGCGTAGAGCGCCAGCGCGTGATCCTGCAGCTCGAAGCCGCGCGTCTGGGCGATGCTGTTCTGGCGCTTCTCGATCTCGGCGTCGAAGAATTCCTCGACCCGGCCGCAGTCGAGGCAGACGAGGTGGTCGTGGTGCTTGCCCTCGTTCAGCTCGAAAACCGACTTGCCGCTCTCGAAGTGATTGCGCGACAGGATGCCGGCCTGCTCGAACTGCATCAGGACGCGATAGACCGTCGCCAGGCCGATGTCGGCGTGATCGGCGAGGAGAACGCGAAAGACGTCCTCGGCGCTCATGTGGCGCTGGGCGGTGTTCTGGAAGACCTCGAGCACCTTGATGCGCGGCAGCGTCGCCTTGAGGCCGCTGTTCTTGAGTTCTTCGGCGTGGGTCATGGGCGTCCGGCGAGCCCGGCGCGCAGGGGTGCGCCGGTAGAATCGGCCCATCATACGAGCCTTGGTTTCGCGTCGACGCCTGTCGCGCGGCGCCCTTCACGACAGCCATGACATCGACCTTCCAGCGCTCGGCCGGTGCGGCCCTCGCCCTCGTCGCCGGCGCCCTCGCCGGCTGCCAGTCGCTGCAGTCCTCCGATAACTTCCTCGGCATCGTCACCCCGTACCGGATCGAAGTCGTCCAGGGCAACGTCATCACCAGCGAGCAGGTGGCCCTCGCCAAGCCCGGCCTGACGCGCGCCCAGGTGCGCGACGTGCTCGGCTCGCCGCTGCTCGCCGACCCGTTCCACGCCGACCGCTGGGACTACGTCTTCACGATCCGCCGCCAAGGCGCGGAGCCACAACTGCGCCGCGTCGTCGTCCGCTTCAAGGCGGACAACCTCGAGAGCGTCGAGGGCGGCGCCGGCCTGCCGAGCGAGCACGAGTTCGTGGTCTCGATCGATACCTTCAAGACCGCCCGCAACGCGCCGCCGCTGGTCCTCAGCGACGAGCAGATCAAGGCGCTGCCGGTCCCGGTGCGGCCACCGCCGGCCGATCCGGCGCCACCGGTGCCGGCGCGGACCTACCCGCCCCTCGAGCCGAGCCCATGACCACGGTGGCGCCGCGCCGCCGGGTCGCCATCGCCGGCGCGTCGGGGCGCATGGGACAGACGCTGATCGAGGCGGTCGCCGCCAGCGCCGACTTCGACCTCGCCGCCGCCTTCGACGTCCCCGGCAGCGCCGGCATCGGCAGCGATGCCACCGCCTTTCTCGGCCGCCCGAGCGGCGTCGTCGTCGGCACCGATGCGCGGGCTGCGCTCGCCGCGAGCGAGGTCCTGATCGACTTCACCCGGCCGGCAGGAACGCTCGCCCACCTCGCCCTCTGCCACGAGCTCGGCGTTGCCGCCGTCGTCGGCACGACCGGTTTCGATGCCGCCCAGAAGGCCGCGATCGCCGCCCACGCCGGGCACATCGCGATCGTCATGGCGCCCAACATGAGCGTCGGCGTCAACGTCGTCATGAAGCTGCTCGACGTCGCCGCGCGCAGCCTCGGCGACGCCTTCGACGTCGAGATCGTCGAGACGCACCACCGCATGAAGGTCGACGCGCCGAGCGGCACGGCGCTTCGAATGGGCGAGGTCGTGGCCGCGGCGCAGGGCGAGGGGCTCGACGACGTCGCCGCCTACGAAAGAGATGGCGAGCGGCGGCGCGGCAGCATCGGCTTCGCGTCGCTGCGCGGCGGCGACATCGTCGGCGACCACACCGTGCTCTTCGCCGGCGCAGGCGAGCGGATCGAGATCACGCACCGCTCGACGAGCCGGGCGACCTACGCCGAAGGGAGCCTGCGCGCCGCCCGCTTCGTGCTCGCCAGGAAATCGGGTCTGTTCGGCATGGACGAGGTCCTCGGACTGGCGACAATCGCCTCATGACGAGCACCGGCTTCGAGCACTTCTGGTCGCAGGGCGACCTCATCACGCGCAGCGTCGCGATCCTGCTCCTGCTGATGTCGATCAGCGCCTGGGTGGTCATCCTCTGGAAGGGCTGGCTGCTGCGGCGGGTCAACGTCGACCTGCAGCGCGCGGTGCCGGCGTTCTGGGCCGCACCCTCCTTCGACGACGGCCGTGCCCGGCTCGCCGCGTTCGACCGCGAGGGAGTCCTGCGCCCCCTCGTCGATGCCGCCGTGACGACGCCGCCCGACGGCACGCTCGAGGCGCGCGGCCACGCCGACTCGCAGCTGACGCGGCGGCTGCGCGACGCGCTGCACCGCGTCCTCGGCCAGCTGCAGTTCGGCCAGGTGCTGCTCGCCTCGATCGGCAGCACGGCGCCCTTCATCGGCCTGTTCGGAACGGTCTGGGGGATCTACCACGCGCTGCTCAGCATTTCGGCGGCCGGCACGATCACGATCGAGCGCGTCTCGGGGCCGGTCGGCGAGGCGCTGGTGATGACGGCGGCCGGCCTCGCGGTCGCGATCCCTGCCGTGCTCGCCTACAACGTCTTCGGCAAGCGCGTCGCCGCGAGCGAAGCCGAGCTCGAAGGCTTCGCGCACGACCTGCGCGAGATGATCATCGACAAGAGATGAGGCCCGCCGCCGCCTCGCTTCGCCCGGTCGACTGACATGGCCTTCGGCCGCCTCGAGCGCAACCCCGGCGCGCAGCCGATGAGCGACATCAACATGACGCCGCTGATCGACGTCATGCTCGTCCTGCTCGTGATCTTCATGATCACGGCGCCGCTCATGACGTCGAGCCTGAAGCTCGACCTGCCCAAAAGCGACGCCGCGCAGCCGAGCGACACGCCGCAGTTCATCGCCGTCGCGCTGGACCGCGACGGCCGCTACTTCTACGGCGAGGAGGCGGTCGACGCGGCGGCGTTCGCGGCGCGCGTCGGCGCCGCGGCCAGGAAGAATCCGCAGACCGAGGTCCAGCTGCGCGCCGACAAGGCGGTGCCCTACGGGCGCGTCGCCGAGCTGATCGGCATCGTCCAGAAGGCCGGGCTGACGCGGATCGGCTTCATCGCCGACCCGGAGAAGAGCGCGCGCTGACAGGTCGGCACTCTCCTCCGCCATCGGGGGAACAGCTTCGCAACGCCGGCGCCGCGATGCGCGCATGCGTTTCTATAATCGACGATGTCTGCCTGCCGCATCGTTCTCGCATGAAAGCCGACTTCGAACCGCACGAGATCGAGCAGGCCGCCCGGCGGGCCTGGTCGGCGGCCGACGTCTACCGCGTGAAGGAAGACTCGGGCCGCCCCAAGTTCTATGCCTGCTCGATGCTGCCGTACCCGAGCGGCCGGCTGCACATGGGGCACGTGCGCAACTACACCATCAACGACATGCTCGCGCGTCAGTTGCGCATGGCCGGCATGAACGTGCTGATGCCGATGGGCTGGGATGCGTTCGGCCTGCCGGCCGAGAACGCCGCGATGAAGAACCGCGTGCCGCCGGCGCGCTGGACGCGCGACAACATCGCCGCGATGAAGGCGCAGATGCAGGCGCTCGGCCTGGCCTTCGACTGGAGCCGCGAGGTCGCGACCTGCGACCCGGCTTACTACAAGTGGAACCAGTGGTTCTTCCTGAAGATGCTGGCGGCGGGAATCGCCGAGCGGCGCACCCAGGTCGTCAACTGGGATCCCGTCGACCAGACCGTGCTCGCCAACGAGCAGGTCATCGAGGGGCGCGGCTGGCGCTCGGGCGCGCTGGTCGAGAAGCGCGAGATCCCCGGGTACTACCTGAAGATCACGCGCTACGCCGACGAGCTGCTCTCGTGCGTCCAGACCAGCCTGCCCGGCTGGCCGGAGCGCGTCAAGGTGATGCAGGAGCACTGGCTCGGCAAGAGCGAGGGTGTCCGCTTTGCCTTTCGCCACAACCTGCACGACGGCGCCGGCGCGCTGATCGGCGGCGGGCGCCTGTGGGTCTTCACGACCCGCGCCGACACGATCATGGGCGTCACCTTCTGCGCCGTCGCGCCCGAGCACGCGCTCGCCCGGCGCGCCGCCGAGCAGAACCCGGCGGTCGCCGCCTTCCTCGAGTCGTGCAAGGCCGGCGGCACGACCGAGGCCGAGATGGCGACGCAGGCCAAGCGCGGCATCGACACCGGTCTCTTCGTCGAGCATCCGCTCAGCCACGAGAAGATTCCGCTCTGGGTCGGCAACTACGTCCTCATCCACTACGGCGACGGCGCGGTGATGGGCGTGCCGGCCCACGACGAGCGCGACTTCGCGTTCGCCCGGCAGTACGGCATCGACCTGCTGCAGGTCGTCCATGTCGACGGCGAGGAGTTCTCGTACGAGGAGTGGCAGGACTGGTACGCCGACACGACGTGCAGCGTCACGATCAACTCCGACGTCTACAGCGGCCTCGACTACGGGGTCGCGGTCGATGCCGTCGCCGCGGCCCTCGAGCATCGCGGCCTCGGCGGCAAGCAGACCACCTGGCGCCTGCGCGACTGGGGCATCAGCCGGCAGCGCTATTGGGGTACGCCGATCCCGATCGTCCATTGCGAGGTCTGCGGCGTCGTGCCGGTGCCTGAAAAGGACCTGCCGGTGGTCCTGCCCGAGGACCTCATTCCGGACGGCTCCGGCAATCCGCTCGCCAGGAACAGCGCGTTCCTGAACGTCGCGTGTCCGACCTGCCGGCGACCGGCGCGGCGCGAGACCGACACGATGGACACCTTCGTCGACAGCGCCTGGTACTACATGCGCTACTGCGATCCCCACCTCGAGAGCGCGATGGTCGGCGCCGGCACCAAGTACTGGATGCCGATGGACCAGTACATCGGCGGCATCGAGCACGCCATCCTGCACCTCCTGTACGCGCGCTTCTGGACCAAGGTGATGCGCGACCTGAAGCTCGTCGACATCGACGAGCCCTTCACCAAGCTGCTGACCCAAGGCATGGTGCTCAACCACGTCTGGGCGCGCGAGACATCGCAAGGCGGTATCGACTACTTCCCGCCCGATGAGGTCACCCCCGACGAAAAAAGCGACCCCAACGGGGTCGGCCCCTCCCTCTCGGAGGGAGGGGTTGGGGAGGGAGCAGCGCCTGTGCCGATAGGCGGCCTGCGTTCCGGCCGCCTCGCGGACGGAACACAGGTCACCTATCGCGGCATGCTGAAGATGGGAAAGACCGAACGCAACGGCGTCGACCCTCAGGACCTCATCGACCGCTACGGCGCCGACACGGCGCGCCTGTTCGTCATGTTCGCGGCGCCGCCCGAGCAATCGCTCGACTGGAACAACGCCGGCGTCGAGGGCGCGAACCGATTCCTGAAGCGCCTGTGGAAGTTCGCCGCCCGCCATGCCGACACGATCGAATCGGCCGCGGCGCGCAAGTCGGCGCGCGGTGCCGCGCCGCCGCTGCGCCACGAGATCCACTCGGTGCTCCGGCAGGTGAGCTACGACTACGAGCGGATGCAATACAACACCGTCGTCTCGGGGGCGATGAAGCTGCTCAATGCGCTCGAGTCGCACGCCGGCCAGGGCGCGGTCGCGCCAGCGCCGCTGCGCGAAGGCTTCGGCATCCTGCTGCGCGTCCTCTACCCCGTCTGTCCGCACACCACCTGGACGCTGTGGAGCGAGCTCGGCTTCAGCGCCGAGCACGGCGCCCTGCTCGACGCGCCTTGGCCACAGGTCGACGAAGGTGCGCTGGCGCAGGACGAGCTCGAGCTGATGCTGCAGATCAACGGCAAGCTGCGTGGCGCGATTCGCGTCGCCGCCAAGGCCGACAAGGCGCACATCGAAGCGGCCGCGCTGGCGACGCCGGAATTCGCCAAGTTCGCCGAGGGTCGGCACGCGAAGAAGGTCATCGTCGTTCCCGGCCGGCTGGTCAACATCGTCGTCTGATGCGGCGACGCCTCTTTCTCGTCGGCGCAGCGGTACCGCTCGCCGGCTGCGGCTTCACGCTCAAACGCCCGCCCGAGCTCGCCTTCAAGACGATCCGGCTGGCCGGCTTCGCGCCGCGCTCGCTGCTTGCCGCCGAGCTGAGGACGAGCCTCGAGGCAAGCCCGACAACGCGGCTCGTCGAGTCGGTGGGTGAGGCGCAGGTCGTGCTGCAGGCGATTTCCGAAGCGCGCGAGAAGGTGGTCGTCGCCCAGACCTCGGCCAACCAGATCCGCGAGTTCGAGTTGCGCCTGCGCTTCAATTTCCGCGTCCGCAGCGCCGCCGGCAAGGACCTCCTGCCCGACAGCGAGATCGTGCAGCGACGCTCGCTCACCTACACCGAGAGCGCCGCGCTCGCCAAGGAGCAGGAGGAAGCCTTCCTCTACCGGGCGATGCAGAGCGACATCGTGTCGCAGGTGCTGCGGCGGCTCGGCTCGGTGCAGCTACTCTGATGCAGTCCTTCTGATGCAGTCCTCCTGATGCAGATCTACCCCGACCGGCTCGCCGAGCACCTCGAGCGCGACCTGCGCGCCGTCTACACCGTCTGGGGCGACGAGCCGCTGCTCGCCCAGG
>JBDSLQ010000345.1:0-10392 GCA_039916285.1 Caldimonas sp. | reverse complement strand
ACTCCCGACGGGACCCCCCGTGAACGCGGGTGCTCGCGCGGTTGAGACAAAGGACCAGCGCGGCAAGCCCGATGCCGATGAAGGCCATTGAAAACCGGTAAAACAGCGGCAAGTTAGCGCGCTTGCGGGCGCCAAAATTGCTCGCCGCAATATACTGGAGTGCCGCTTTGCCGCAGTCGATGAAATCCATGGCCGAGGGCCGCAAACCGAAGGGGTCGTTCATGGGAGTCAAACTCAAAGGTGCGGGTTGGCTGGCACTCGGCGCCGTCGCCGGGGCGCTGGCTACCATGCAGCTCGAGGCGACCGCGCGCAACTCCGTCGCCCGCCTCCCGATCGAAGAGCTTCAGCAGCTCGCGGCCGTGTTCGGCATGGTCAAGACCGATTACGTCGAGCCGGTCGACGAGAGAAAGCTCATCAGCGATGCGATCGGCGGCATGGTTGCCGGCCTCGATCCCCACTCGCAGTATTTCGACAAGAAGTCGTTCAAGGAATTTCGTGAGGCGACCACCGGCCGCTTCGTCGGCATCGGCATCGAGATGGGAATGGAAGACGGCCTGGTCAAGGTCGTCACCCCGATCGAAGGCTCTCCCGCATTTCGCGCCGGGCTGAAGAGCGGCGACCTGATAACCAAGATCGATGACACGCTGGTCAAGGGTTTGTCGGTCGATCAGGCCGTCAAGCGCATGCGCGGCGAGCCGAACACCAAGGTCGTCCTCACCGTTTTCCGCAAGAGCGAGGGGCGCACCTTCCCGGTCAACATCGTGCGCGAGGAAATCCGCACCCAGAGCGTTCGCGCCAAGATGGTCGAGCCTGGGTACGCGTGGCTGCGCGTCAGCCAGTTCCAGGATCGCACCGTCGAGGACTTCGTCAACAAGCTGCAGGATCTATACAAGCAGGATCCCAACCTGAAGGGCCTAGTGCTCGACCTGCGCAACGACCCCGGCGGCCTGCTGGAAGGCGCAATCGCGATTTCTGCGGCGTTCCTGCCGGCCGATTCGATCGTCGTCACGACCAACGGCCAGATCACCGATTCGAAGGCGACGTTCAAGGCGTCCCCCGAGTTCTATCAACGCCGAGGCGGCTCCGATCCGCTCCGGCGCCTTCCCGAAGCGGTAAAGAAGGTTCCGTTGATCGTCCTCGTCAACGAAGGCTCCGCCTCGGCGAGCGAGATCGTCGCGGGCGCGCTGCAGGACTACCGCCGTGGCACCGTCATGGGTGCGCAGACCTTCGGCAAGGGCTCGGTTCAGACGGTGCGCCAGCTCTCGCCTGAAACCGCACTGAAGATCACGACGGCGCGCTATTACACGCCGAGCGGGGCGTCGATCCAGGCCAAGGGAATCGTTCCGGACATCATGCTCGACGAAACGGCTGAGGGCAACCTGTTCGCGGCCCTGCGCACGCGTGAAGCCGACCTCGAAAAGCACCTGCAGAGCGGACAGGGCGCCGAGGTCAAGGACGACGTTCGTGAAAAGGCGCGCGAGGAAGCGCGCAAGAAATTCGAGTCGGATCAGGCGAGGGCGCAAACGCCGAAACCGCCGCCGGAATTCGGCAGCGCTGACGACTTTCAACTCGCCCAGGCGCTCAACCGGCTCAAGGGCAAGACCGTTCTGGTCAGCAAGACGGCGGTCGAGCGCAAAGCCGAGGTCGAGACGACGAACTGACGGCGCTGCGCGCGGGCATGCCGAGCGCCAACGGCCGTCCTCCCGGGCGCAGCGAAGCGTCGCTTCGACGTCAGTCCGCGGCGCTGAGCAAGTGGAGCCGCCGATGACCGACGACGACCTGCTGCGTTATTCGCGTCACCTCCTGCTCGACGACATCGGCATCGGGGGCCAGCGTCGCCTTCTCGCGGCCGGTGCGCTCATCGTGGGCGCCGGCGGTCTCGGCTCGCCGGTGGCGCTGTTCCTGGGCACGGCAGGCGTCGGGCAGATCACGATCGTGGACAACGACCGGGTCGAACTCACCAACCTGCAGCGTCAAATCGCCCACGATCTTTCGCGGATCGGAATGGCGAAGGCGGAGTCGGCGGAGCGAGCGATCCGCGCTGTCAACCCGTCGGTTCGGGTGACCGCTTTGAACGAGCGTGCTGACGCGGGGCGTCTACTGCAACTCGTAGCGCAAGCGGACGTCGTGGTTGACTGCAGCGACAACTTCGCGACCCGCCAGGCCCTTAACGCAGCCTGCGTCGCGCATGGAAAACCGCTTGTTGCCGGCGCAGCGATCGGCTTCGACGGTCAGATCTCGGTCTATGACACGCGCTCGGCAACGTCGCCGTGCTATGCCTGTGCGTTTCCTCCCGATCCCGCCTTCCAGGACGTCGCGTGCGCAACCCTGGGGGTCTTCTCGCCCCTCGTGGGCATCATCGGCAGCATGCAGGCGGCCGAAGCCCTGAAAGTCATCGTCGGAATCGGCACACCAATGACTGGAAGGCTTCTGATGCTGGAAGCACGAACGATGGAATGGTCGGAGGTCGCGGTGGCACGAGACAGGGATTGCCCCGTGTGCCGGCGTCGACCCGCGAGTCGCGGCGACAAAGTCGTCTCGCCAAATGAAAGGGCCGGCTGAAGCCGGCCCTCTTTAACGCGCGGGGATGAATCAGCCCTGCGGTTGGCGCTGACGCCGGCGGGCGATGAATCCAACGGCACCCAGACCGGCGAGCAGGAGAGCATAGGTCTCGGGCTCCGGAATGGCCGCGACCTTCAGGCCGACGATCAGGTCGTCATAGTCGCCATCCACCTGCAGGCCGTCGTTGAAGCCGATGACCACGTCGTACAGGCCACCCTTGGTGTATGGGACGAAGCCCGCACCCGTGCCCGTGCCGAAGACCATGTACGACGTGAACATACCGGTGCCGCCCACGCCGACTCCGCCGTTGCCGACAGACGTGCCAGTGAACAAGTCTGCGAAGGTGAAAGTCAGGAGACCGGCCGAAACCGGGCCGAAGATGGTGGAGACATCCGCGGTGGCCGTCTTATTGGTCAGCGTTCCGCTGCCCATGCTGAAGGTCCAGGTGTCGGTGTCGAGGGCTTCGAAGCCGAGGAAAGTCCCCGTCAGGATGCCCGCCGTCGTGGACGACAGCGTCGCATTGCGCTTGCCGCCGGTTTGTACCGTGGTGGTTCCCGTCGGGTTGTAGATGCCGGTGATCACCTGATCGGTTCCGCCGGCAAAGGTGACTTGAGCGCCCGCGCTCGCTGCCAAAGTGGCGAGAGCAACCGCGGTGAGAATCTTCTTCATAACAACTCCTCGTTTGGGACAGTCCGGAAACTCCGGCGGATGAAGGGAGACTACCGGGGTAGCCTTCTCCGATAAACCCCCGGCTCGGGGGGTGTGGTGTAGGAGAAGGCCTGCCCGATTAGGTGAGCTGAAGTTTGCGAACCGCACGCGCGGACCCATTAAACCGAGTTTATCGATGCCTTACATAACCATGACAGGCTCTGGGCCAAGGGTTAGCACGAGGATGTGGCCACCTCCTTGGGCCCCGGGTGCTCGACCAAAGCTTTTCAGGCGCTCTCGTACAGGCGTGTCACGACGAAATCCCCGGGGCCGAGCGCTTCCACTGCCGTCAGACGCCCTTTGGCGGTGCGGAGCATGCATTCCAACAGTCGGTCGCGTGCAGGTTGATCTCGCGCTGCAGCAGGCCGGAGGTGTCGACGTCGATGTGCTCGCTCATCAGCCGGACGGTGCGCGGATTGGCGCCGATCTTGATCACCGGCAGGATCGGATGCCGATGACGCTGCATCCCCGGTCGGAAAGAAATGGACGGCGTAGCCCGAGGCGGCGCACTGCGTCACCGTCTCGGCCGGTGCGCTCGAGGAGTCCATGAACCGCAGGCCCGGGTGGGTCGGCGCTTCGACCTTGTCGATGACGCCGTCGACCGTGCCGACCTTGCCGATCTTCTGGATGTTGCCGAGGGCCTTCTCCTCGATCGTCGTCAGGCCGCTGGCGATATTGCCCTTGGTCGGCTGGGAGTCGGAGAGGTCGCTCGTCTTGTGCCGGTTGACGACTCTCGGTAGCGGTCGAACATGAACATGAAGCGCTTGCGCACCTCGTCGCTGGCGCAGCGCGCGGCGACGAGGGCACGGCGACTAAGACACGATCAAGCTCCATCCCCTCGGCGACTACCTCTGCTTCGGAAAGACGACCGAGCTCGCCGGCGGCGAGCAGATCGATACCGACGCCCACCACGGCTTGCCGGTCGTCGCGATGCCGTCGACGACCCCCTTCGTTCCAGCCGTCCTCGATGCCGATGACAACGACCGCGGCCACATTCGGGATCGCCAGCGCGACCTTGATGTGTGCACCACCGCCTCGGCGGCCGCGTTCGACAGATCGTCGCGCGGCAGGACGACGACGAAGTTGCGGACGCCGACGATCGGGTGTGCTGGCGCGCCTCGAGCGAGAGGGTCCGGTCGTCGTCCATCACCCACCCGGTCATCGGCGTCCCGGCGTTGATGTCCTCGACCACCACCGCGACTCCAAGGTCAGTCTTCCGGCCATCCTAACGGACCTATCGCACGCCTCGGCACCCCGGCCCAAGTGGGGTTGCCGTAAGCTAGCCGGCGATGGACAAGCCCAGCGCCGCCGCCGTGCGCACGTTCCCGACCGCGCAGGAAGACGCCGAGAAGGAAGTCGTCAGTCCCAACGCCCGCTACGAGGGCCCGGAGAGCGCCTACCGGCTCGCCTTCACCGACGTCGATTTCCTCCTGCGCGAGGAGCTGCGCCCGATCCGCCTGCAGCTCGAGCTGCTCAAGCCCGAGCTGGTCCAGGACGAGCAGGGCATCGAGGCGACGATCGTCCTCTTTGGCAGCGCCCGCATCGTCGCGCCCGAAGTCGCCGAGCTCGAGGTTGCCGCCGCGCGCGAGAACGACGACGCCAAGGCGCTGAAGGTCGCCCAGACGCGCCTGGCGATGTCGCGCTATTACGACGAGGCACGGCGCTTTGCCGCGATCGTGACACGCCGCTCGGCCTCGCTCGACAAGCCGATCTATGTCGTCACCGGCGGCGGCCCGGGGATCATGGAGGCCGGCAACCGCGGCGCCTTCGAGGTCGGCGGCAAGAGCGTCGGTCTCAACATCGTCCTGACCCGCGAGCAGGTTCCCAACCGCTACATCACGCCCGAGCTCTGCTTCCAGTTCCACTATTTCGCGCTGCGCAAGATGCACTTCCTGATGCGCGCCGTGGCCCTGGTCTGCTTCCCCGGCGGCTTCGGAACGCTTGACGAGCTGTTCGAGGTGCTGACACTCGTGCAGACCGGCAAGTCGAGGATGCGGCCGATCCTGCTTTTCGGCCGCGAGTTCTGGACCCGCCTGATCGATTTCGACCTGCTGATCGAGACGGCGATGATCTCGCCCGAGGACATCAAGCTGTTCCACTTCGTCGAGACCGCCGAGGAAGCGTGGGCGCTGCTCGTCTCGGAATACGGCTACGACCAGCCGGGCGAGCTTGCCCTGGACATCTGAGCGCGTCATGAACCGATCGGTCAGCCTGATCGGCGCGCCGACCGACATCGGCGCCGGCATGCGCGGTGCGAGCATGGGGCCGGAGGCGCTGCGCGTCGCCGACATCGGCCCGGTGCTCGTCGGCCACGGCCTCGACGTCGTCGATCGCGGCAACCTCGTCGGCCCGGCCAATCCGTGGCAGCCGCCGCAGGAGGGCTACCGCCACCTCGACGCCGTCGCGGCCTGGAATCGTACCGTCCACGACGCCGTGCACGCCGAGCTGGCCGGCGGACGCATGCCGATCCTGCTCGGCGGTGATCACAGCCTGGGCATCGGCTCGATCAGCGCGGTCGCCCGCCACTGCCGCGAGACGGGCAAGAAGCTGCGCGTCCTCTGGCTCGACGCCCACGCCGACTTCAACAACAACGCCCTGACGCCGAGCGGGAACATCCACGGCATGCCGGTGGCGTGCCTGTGCGGCTTCGGCCCGAAGGAGCTGATCGAGATCGGCGGCAAGGTGCCCGCGATCAGCCCCAAGTGGGTGCGCCAGATCGGCATCCGCAGCGTCGACCCGGGCGAAAAGCGCCTCGTCCACGAAGCCGGCCTCGAAGTTTTCGACATGCGCTTCATCGACGAGGAAGGCATGCGCCACACCATGGAGCTGGCGCTGGCGACGATCGACAGCAACACCCACCTGCATGTCAGCTTCGACGTCGATTTCCTCGATGCCGACATCGCGCCCGGCGTCGGCACCACCGTCAAGGGCGGACCGACCTATCGCGAAGCGCAGCTGTGCATGGAGATGATCGCCGACACCGGCGCCCTCGCCTCGCTCGACGTGATGGAGCTCAACCCGGCGCTGGACGTCAGGAACCGCACCGCCGAGATCGCCGTCGATTTGATCGAGAGTCTGTTCGGCAAGAGCACCCTGATGCGGCGCTAGCGGCCGGTCGCGCGCGACGATTCGCGAGGGATCAGGGCCGCTCGGGGCGGCACGCGCGCACCGGCGCGCTCGCCGGAACGACACGGGCAACGAGCTCTCGGCGAGGCTCGCGCAGCGGCCCATGAAGGCGGATCGAGCGGTCGAGGATGAAAAGCCCTGGCTGCTTCGCTTCCGGCGTGAGGATGACGTCGACCGTCTCCTTGACCAGGTCGATCGTCCCCCCGCCGATCGTTCGCGTCTGCTCGGTGTCGACGACGAGCGAGCGAATCTTCGCTGCGCCGCGTTCGAGCTCGAGCACGGCCGCCGCGCAGCGGACTGGCATCGCCTCGGCGCCGGCGAGAAGCCCGCGGACGACCCGGCCGCCCTGCAGACCCATCTTGGCGTCGAGCAGGCTCGAAATCGTCCCGCCGCTGACGACCGCTTGGACCGTCCCGGTGGCGCTGGCGAGGAGAGTTTCGGCGGAGTCGCCGCTCGCCTTGAGCGCGGCGCGCCCCTGCAGCGTTCCGCTCAGCAGGTTCTTCCGGGCGGCTTGCGCCGGCAGGAAGGACTCGATCCGGATCGCACTGACATCGACCTCGACATCCCCGCGCATGGGCCTCTGCCCGGTGTCGATGCTCGCCTTGCCGACGGCGCGACCGCGGCCGATGCCGACGTCGAAGTGCGACACCGTCAGGCGGCCGTCGGCGAACGCAGCGTCGAGACGGGCGCCTTGCAGCCACGGCATTCCCTCGCCGTGCAGTCGCCGCGCCATGTAGCGCAGCTCCGCGTCGATCGGGCGGGGCCGCGCGGCCTGCGACGCGCCGTCGGCGGGGCTCGCCGGCGCACTCGCAGCCGCGGCGCGCCCGACCGCTTTCGCCGGGCGACGCCCGGCCAACGCGCGCAGGTCGGCCAGGTTGGACGATTCGCTCGCCAGCGTGGCGCGGACGAGATCGCGCTCCTCGCCGCGCTTCCAGCTCAGCTCGCCGGCGAGGTCGGTGGCGCCCAGGCGGCCCTTGACGATCGAGAGCGCGTAGCGTCCAGGCTCGCCCTTCAACTCGCCCGCGACGTTGATCGCCCTGCCTTCGGGGCGATGCGGGCCGAGCGCCGCGGCGAACGGCGCCAGCGACGGCGCCGTCAGCGCGATGCGAGCATCGACGAGCGGATCGCGCACGATGTCGCCGAGACGGCCGTCGAATTCGAGCCGGGCGCCCGCTGAAGTCGCCTCGCCTCGGGCGCGAAAGAACCGGCCGGTTTCGGTAAAGGTGATGACCTCGCTGGTCGCGGCATCGATCGCGAATGGCACGCCGCGCCAGCGGCCGCGAACGGCAAGCTGCGTCGGCATCGGCTCGCCTTCGGAGCTCGCCGCGTTCTCGGCGCCGCGCGGGGTCGCCTTCGCTTCGAGTTCGAGCTCGAGGCGCTCGTGCAGCAAGCGCACGCTGGCGTTCTCGCCGCGGATCGAGAGCACCTTGAAGCGGCCCGGGCCCCGGTCGTCGGGGCGATTCAGGCGCCAGTTGCGCAGGCCGTCGCTGCGGCGCACGAGATCGACCTCGCCGTCGAGCAGGACCATCAGCGCGATGATGGGCCGCCGCTCGCGCAGGCTCAGCCACGAGAACACGGCGGTCGCGGCGCCGAGCGCTGCCAGCGGCCGCCGCGAATCAGCCCACGGAGCGTTGTCGACGCGGACATCGCGAAGATGAACGACCGGCTGGAGAGATGCATCGAGCACCACCCACATCGACCCGATCCGGACCGGGCGCTCAGCGCTCCCCGATAGCTTGCGGCTTACCAGCGGGGCGAGCCACCATGGCTGCAGCAACAGGGCCAGACCCGCTAGCGCGGCGAGCACCGCCAACGTTCGTCGCATTGATTACAGTTGCGCCGGCGCTTCGCTTGCCGCGCTTCTGCCATGAGCAATCCGATCGACACCTCTCCCCTCGAACCGACCCGGGACGACCTCGACGCCGCCGCCGGGGCGACGCTGCTCGAATTCGGCAGCCCGTGGTGCGGTCACTGCCGCGCCGCCCGGCCTCTTGTCGCATCCGCGCTTCAGGCACATCCGGACGTTCGCCATGTCGAGGTCGAGGACGGCAGCGGTCGGCCACTCGGCCGCTCGTACGGCGTCAAGCTCTGGCCGACATTGCTATTCCTCGCCGATGGCCGTGAAATTGCACGGCTGGTTCGGCCGCGCGACCGGGGCGCGATCGTCAAGGCGATCGAGCTCATCGCCCGGCCGAGTTGAACCGCTCGCGGGTCGGCCGCCCGTCGGTTACGGCTTCGCGCCGGCCCCCGCAGTGTTGCTCAGGCCACCGCGATTGGAAGCCTCGCCCTTCCCATCCTTCTTCGGCACGGTGCCGAACTTCGCGTCGGCACGAGCAGTCGTTTCGCGTGCCTTGACGGCGACCTTGTGGCCGACCCGACGGCTCTCGTTCGCGGTCTTGTGGGCGACGCGACGGGTCGAGTTCGCCACCTTGTGAGCGCCCTGACGTACCTTGTCCTTCGCCTCACGCGCGTCTTCGCGGACCCGGTCCTTCACGTCGCGTGAGTCTTCGCGTACGGTTTCACGCCGCGGTGCGGTCGTGTTGGTGGTGCCGGCGCGGTAGGTGGACAGCGCCTCTTCGCGATTGCGCTCGCGCCGCTCCTGGTCCGACTGGCCGGAGTACACGGTCTGCGCGCTGGCGCCGATGGCGGCAAAAGCAGTCAGTGCGAGAACGATCTTGGGCATTGTTTTCATTACAGTTCCTGAGGCGTGAAGCAGCACCGCGAAGGCGCGGCATGACTTTAAGTATCCCGAGCTCTGCCGTCGGGTGCACCGGGCCGGGTCCTTGTGCACTTGGCCGACAGTGGCTCTTCCGAGCGTCGGAGTTGCCCTACGAGAGCCCCTGTCCATGAAGATCGCCACCTTCAACGTCAACGGCATCACCGCGCGGCTGCCGCGACTGCTCGAGTGGCTCGCCGAGTCCGAGCCCGATGTCGCCTGCCTGCAGGAGCTCAAGACCTCCGACGAGACCTTTCCGGTCGGAGCGCTGCGCGACGCCGGCTACAGCGCGGTGTGGCACGGCCAGAAGGGATTCAACGGCGTCGCCATCCTGGCGCGCGGCAACGACCTGGTCGAACGCCGCCGCGGCCTGCCAGGCGACCCCGACGACACCCACAGCCGCTACATCGAAGCCGCGACGCACGGCCTGGTGGTCGGCTCCATCTATTTGCCGAACGGCAATCCGCAGCCAGGGCCCAAGTTCGCCTACAAGCTGGCCTGGTTCGAGCGCCTGACGGTCCACGCCACAACCCTGATCGAGAGCGAGCAGCCGGTCGTCCTCGCCGGCGACTACAACGTGGTGGCGACCGACGGGGTCGGCGACATCTACTCGCCGCGCTCCTACCTCAACGACGCCCTGCTCCAGCCCGAGACGCGCAGCGCGTACCGCGGCCTGCTCGGGCAAGGCTGGACCGATTCGATCCACCACCTGCACCCGGGGCAGCCGATCTACACGTACTGGGACTACTTCCGCAATCGCTTCACGCGCGACGCGGGCTTGCGGATCGACCACCTGCTGCTGAACAAGCCCGCGTCCTCGCGGCTGCTCGCGGCCGGGGTCGACCGGTACCTGCGCGCGCGAGAGAAGCCCAGCGACCACGCGCCGACCTGGATCACGCTCGCCGACTGAGCGGCGCAAACGCCACTAGGAAGGCAGGAAATCGAGCGGGTAGTTGACGACCATCTCGTTGACGTCCTTCGCGCCGAAGTCGAAGGTCCTGATCCGCGCCAGCAGCTTGGCCTCGATGTCGGGCATCTTCAGCTCGCTCGAGACGATGCGCAGGTCGATGACGCCGCCCGAAGGCGCGATCGTCAGCTTGAGGACGACCTTGCCCTGGAGCCCCGGCTCGTCGCGCAGGGCGCGGTTGTAGATGGCGTAGATCGAGCCCTTGTTGCGCTCGAAGACGAGGCGCACGTCCTCGATCGCCCGCGAGGCCTTGCCGCTGCCGCCCTTCTGCAGGCTGCCGCCGCCTCCGCCGCCGCTGCCGCCACTGCCGCCG
>JBDSLQ010000344.1:0-3211 GCA_039916285.1 Caldimonas sp. | reverse complement strand
ACGTGCAGTTCGCGATCCAGGGCGACGTCGGTGGAGACGGCGACGCCGCGGTGATCTACGTTCTCGAAGTGAACCCGCGCGCATCGCGCACCGTGCCTTTCGTGTCCAAGGCGACCGGCGAGCCGCTCGCCAAGATCGCGGCGCGCTGCATGGTCGGCCAGTCGCTGGCAAGCCAGAAGGGCGTCAGGGGCGAGGTTGTCCCGCCGTACTTCTCGGTCAAGGAGGCGGTCTTCCCGTTCAACAAGTTCCCGGGCGTCGACCCGATCCTCGGCCCCGAAATGCGCTCGACGGGCGAGGTGATGGGGACCGGCCGCACCTTCGGCGAGGCGATGCTGAAGAGCCAGCTCGGCGCCGGCTCGCGCCTGCCGACGCGCGGCACCGTCTGCATCACGGTCAGGAACGGCGACAAGGCGCGCGCCGTCGCGGTCGCCCGCGACCTCGACGCGCTCGGCTTCCAGCTCGTCGCGACGCGCGGCACCGCCGCGGCCATCGGCGAGGCCGGCGTGCCCGTGCGCGCCGTCAACAAGGTCAAGGACGGCCGGCCGCACATCGTCGACCTGCTGAAGAACGGCGAGATCCAGCTCGTCTTCACGACCGTCGACGAGACGCGCACGGCAATTGCCGACTCGCGCCATATCCGCCAGGCAGCGCTCGGCCACCGCGTCACCTACTACACGAGCATGGCGGGCTGCGAAGCGGCGGTGGAGGGCATGAAGCACCGGGAAAACCTCGGTGTCATTTCGCTGCAGGAACTGCACGCGGAACTGCACTAAACTGGCTGCAACCCGCCGCCGCCGGAGTCTGCCGACGGCGGCGTTCTTTTTTTCGAGGTCCTTGTCATGGCCACCATCCCGCTCACCCGACGCGGTGCCGAGAAGCTGAGGGAAGAGCTCAGCCGGTTGAAGAACGTCGAGCGTCACGCCGTCATCCAGGCGATCTCCGAGGCGCGTGCGCAGGGCGACCTGTCTGAAAACGCCGAATACGAGGCCGCCAAGGACAAGCAGGGGTTCATCGAGGGCCGCATCCTCGAGGTCGAGAGCAAGCTCGCGGCGGCACAGATCATCGATCCCAAGTCGGTCGACGCCGACGGGCGCGTCGTCTTCGGCTCGACCGTCGACCTCGAAGACGAGGACAGCGGCGCCAGGGTCACCTACCAGATCGTCGGCGACGACGAAGCCGACCTGAAGCAGGGCCTGGTCTCGATCAGCTCGCCGATCGCGCGCGCGCTGATCGGCAAGGTCGAGGGCGACGTCGCCGAGGTGCAGGCGCCGGGCGGGGTTAAGAGCTACGAGATCACCGGCGTCCGCTACCAGTAGGCCGTACGCTGCGGGCGGCGGCGCGTGACGCGCGAAGGGCGCTACGGCTGCTGGGCCGACTTCTTGAGGCTCGTCGGGCGCCGGCGCGTCGCCCGTTTCAGCGTGCCGCCGGCGGCCAGGCGCATGTTGCCGACGACGGTGACCTTCTTGACCTGCGGCCTGTGGTTGCCGCTCTTCGAGAACTTGAGCACCTTGACGACCTTCGGGCCGGGCATCCGGCTTTCCTTCTCGGCCTTGTCTTTCGGCGCCGGCGGACGCCAGAGAACGAGCAGCTTGCCGATGTGCTGGATCGGCGCCGCGCCGAGCGCTTCGCTCAGCTCGCCCATCAGCGCTTCGCGCGCCGCCCGGTCATCGGAGAAGACGCGCACCTTGACGAGGCCGTGGGCGTCGAGTGCCGACTCGATCTCGCGCCGGACGGCCGCCGTCGCGCCGTCATGGCCGATCGCGACGACAGCATCGAGGTGATGCGCCTCGGCGCGCATCTGCTTGCGCTGGGCGGCGCTGAGGAGGAGGGCGGTCACCCGCCTATTATCGGCGCCCAGTCCGCTGCCCGGCCGCCCGGAAGCGGCCTGCACCCGGGCGGCGGGACGGCGCGAATCGCCCAGGTGCACACAGATGTCGACCAGAGGCAAAGGCAAGAAGCTCAACAAGGCGTGGCTGCACGACCACCTTACCGATCCCTACGTCAAGCTCGCGCAGCGCGAAGGCTACCGGGCCCGGGCCGCCTACAAGCTGAAGGAGATCGACGAGCTGCTGCACCTGCTCGAGCCCGGCCAGTTCGTCGTCGATCTTGGCGCGGTGCCGGGCGCGTGGAGCCAGTACGTTCGGCGCAAGTTCGGTCGCGGCACGAGTGCCGATCCCGCAGCGGCGCCCGGGCCGCTGCACGGCACGATCATCGCGCTCGACATGCTCGAGCTGGAGCCGATCGACGGCGTCGACTTCGTCGCCGGCGACTTCCGCGAGGCCGACGTCCTCGCCAGGCTCGTGGCCCGTGTCGGCGGCCGGCCGGTCGACGTCGTCCTCTCGGACATGGCGCCGAACCTCTCGGGGGTCGCCGCGTCGGACGCGGCCCGGATGGCCGACCTGGTCGAGCTGGCGATCGAGTTCGCGCAAGGCCACCTGCGAGCGCAAGGCTGCCTCGTCTGCAAGGTCTTTCATGGCAGCGGCTACAGTCAGCTCGTGGAGCGCTTCAAGGCGAGCTTTCGGACCGTGAAGGCAGTCAAGCCGAAGGCGTCGCGAGCCAAGTCGGCCGAAACCTTCCTCGTCGGGATCGGTCTCAAGCCGCGCGCATCCGGCGTCGATAACACGGCATAGCGAGGCATATGCCCTGGGCAATCGGCCCGCAGCACCGGGCTTGCGTGGACTAAAATCGGCCACAGATGCCGTGGGTCGAGACCCGTGAAATTCGGGCCTCGGTTTCTTGGAATTGGAGTCGCGGTGAACAATCAATGGTTTTCGAAAGTCGCGGTCTGGCTGGTGATCGCGCTCGTCCTCTTCACCGTCTTCAAGCAGTTTGAGCGGACCGGCGCGCAGACCGGCGCGATCGGCTACTCCGACTTCCTCGAAGAGGTTCGCGGCAAGCGCGTCCGCAGCGTCACGCTGCAGGAAGGCGTCGGCGGCTCGACCGAGATCCGCGCCAAGACGACCGATGACAAGGAACTGCGCACGACGGCGACGTACCTCGATCGCGGCCTTGTCGGCGACCTTATCAACAACGGCGTCAAGTTCGATGTCAAGCCGAGGGAAGAACCCTCGTTCCTGCTCTCGATCCTGGCGTCGTGGGGCCCGATCCTGCTGCTCATCGGCGTCTGGATCTACTTCATGCGCCAGATGCAGGGCGGCGGCAAGGGCGGCGCGTTCAGCTTCGGCAAGTCGAAGGCGCGCATGCTCGACGA
>JBDSLQ010000343.1:0-3097 GCA_039916285.1 Caldimonas sp. | reverse complement strand
AGCAGCGCGTTGTCAGCCAGCGAGCTGAAGAACTGCGCCGACATGATGGTGTAGAAGCCTTTTTTCATTCGCTTCCCGGCGCTACCGCACGTCGGAACTGGCGTCCGACTTGTCTCCCTGCGGCGGGGTTTATAGCACGCGGGTTTTCGAGCGCTGCCCCTGCGCCAGGGGTATCGCGACGGACGGCTGGCAGAATTCCGCCATGCCTCGGCCGATCGAAGCGATCGTTCATCGCGACGCCCTCGCCGCCAATCTCGAGGTCGCGCGCCGGGCCGCGGCCGGTGCGCGCGTGTGGGCGGTGGTCAAGGCAGATGCCTACGGCCACGGCATCGCCAACGCATTTCCCGCGCTGCAGAAGGCCGACGGCTTCGCCTTGCTCGACATCGCCGAGGCCGAGCTGCTGCGCGAGCTCGGCTGGCGCGGCCCGATCCTGTTGCTCGAAGGCTGCTTCGACGCGCGCGATCTCGAGACCTGCTCGCGCCTGCACCTCTGGCACGTCGTCCACGATTCACGCCAGATCGATCGCCTGGCCGCGCTCAAGACCGACCGGCCGCAGCGCGTCTTCCTGAAGATGAACAGCGGCATGAACCGCCTCGGCTTCGCCCCCGACCGCTACCGCGCCGCCTGGCTGCGCCTCGATGCACTGGCGCAGGTGGAAGGCGTCGTCCTCATGACGCACCTCGCCAACGCCGACGCCGACGACGCCGCGGCGATAGAGCCGGCGCTCGCTGCCTTCGAGGCCGCGACGCACGACCTGCCCGGCGAGCGCTCGGTCTGCAACAGCGCGGCGACGCTTCGCCACGGCGCTCGCCTGGCCGCGGGCGGCGCGGCCTGGGTGCGGCCGGGCATCCTGCTCTACGGCTCGTCGCCCGATGCGCCGCTGCACGGCGCCGACCATTGGGGCCTGGCGCCGGCGATGACCCTTCGTACCCGGCTGATCGCCGTCCAGGAGCTCGCGAGCGGCGCGAGCATCGGCTACGGCAGCAGCTTCACTGCCGAGGCGCCGATGCGCATCGGCGTCGCCGCGTGCGGCTACGCCGACGGCTATCCGCGCCTCGCGCCGGGCGGCAACGAGCGCGCCACGCCGGTACTCGTCGAGGGCGTTCGCACGCGCACCGTCGGCCGGGTCTCGATGGACATGGTCACCATCGACCTCGCACCCGTGCCGACGGCAACGGTCGGCAGCGAAGTCGTCCTCTGGGGCCGCGCCGACTCGGGCACGCTGCTCTCGATCGACGATGTCGCCGGCGCGGCCGGCACGGTCGGCTACGAGCTGATGTGTGCGCGCGCGCCGCGCGTTCCGGTCCGCGTCGAATGAGCGCTGGCCTCGCGCTGTTCGTGTTGCTTCCGAGAGCGGCCTCGCTCGCTGACATCTTCCGATGAAGGCCACCGAGCCTCTCGTCGACGAGGCCGAAGTCGAGATCACAGCGGTTCGGGCTCAGGGCGCCGGTGGCCAGAACGTCAACAAGGTCTCGAGCGCGATCCATCTGCGCTTCGACGTCGCCGCCTCGTCGCTGCCCGACGACGTGAAGGAGCGCCTGCTAGGGCGCGCCGACCGGCGCCTCAGCGACAACGGTGTCGTCGTCATCAAGGCGCAGCGCCATCGCAGCCAGGACCTGAACCGGCGCGACGCGCTGGCGCGGCTGAACGCGCTCGTCGCGCGCGCCGCCGAGGTGCCGGTGCTGCGCAAGCCGACGC
Source organism: Caldimonas sp. (assembly GCA_039916285.1). Lineage (GTDB taxonomy): Bacteria > Pseudomonadota > Gammaproteobacteria > Burkholderiales > Burkholderiaceae_C > Schlegelella_A. The sequence continues at coordinate 1,399 of JBDSLQ010000343.1, read as the reverse complement.
GGCCGACGCGGGCATCGCGCGAGCGCCGCCTCGAAGGCAAGAGCGTGCGCTCGCAGATCAAGGCGGGGCGCGCCAAGATCGTCGGCTGAGCGTGCCTCCGGGCCCGGCCGGGCAGGCCGGGGCAGCGCCGACAATGGGCGATGGCCAAGGAGAGATCGATCTACAGCTGCACCGAATGCGGTGCGACGAGCCCGAAGTGGCTCGGCAAGTGTCCCGGCTGCGGCGCCTGGAACACGCTCGTCGAATCGGTCGCCGAAACGAGTGCCAGGCCGCGCTACGCGTCCGGCCGTGGCCTGCTGCCGGCCGAAGCGGTGGCGACGCTCGCCGAGATCGACGCCACCGACGCCGAGCGCCATCCGACCGGGATCGATGAGTTCGACCGCGCTCTCGGCGGCGGCATCGTCGCCGGCGGCGTCGTCCTGATCGGCGGCGATCCGGGCATCGGCAAGTCGACGCTGCTGTTGCAGGCGCTCGACGCGCTCGCGCGGTCGATGAAGGTGCTCTACGTGACCGGCGAGGAGAGCGGCGCGCAGGTGGCGCTGCGCTCGCGCCGGCTCGGCCTCGGCGCCAGCCCGGTGCGCGTGCTGGCCGAGATCCAGCTCGAGAAGATCCTCGCCACGCTCGAGGTCGAGCAGCCCGCGGTGGCGGTGATCGATTCGATCCAGACCGTCTACAGCGAGGCGCTGACGTCGGCGCCGGGCTCGGTCGCGCAAGTGCGCGAATGTGCGGCGCAGCTGACGCGCCTGGCCAAGGCGACCGGCATCACCATCATCCTGGTCGGCCACGTCACCAAGGACGGCGCCCTCGCCGGGCCGCGCGTGATGGAGCACATCGTCGACACCGTGCTCTATTTCGAAGGCGACACGCACTCGAGCTTTCGCCTAGTGCGCGCGATCAAGAACCGCTTCGGCGCGGTCAACGAGATCGGCGTCTTCGCGATGACCGAAAAGGGGCTGAAGGGCGTCAGCAACCCGAGCGCGATCTTCCTTTCGACGCACGGCGAGCCGGTGCCGGGCTCGTGCGTGCTGGTCACGCTGGAAGGAACGCGGCCGATGCTGGTCGAGGTGCAGGCGCTCGTCGACGCCGGCGGGCCGAGCCCGCGGCGCCTGTCGGTCGGCCTCGAGCGGGATCGTCTGGCGATGATGCTGGCGGTGCTGCATCGCCATGCCGGCATCGCCGCGCTCGACCAGGACGTGTTCGTCAACGCCGTCGGCGGTGTTCGCATCAGCGAGCCCGCGGCCGACCTGGCGGTGATGCTCGCGATCCAGTCGAGCCTGCGCGGCAAGGCGCTGCCGCGCGGCTTCGTCGCGTTCGGCGAGGTCGGGCTGGCGGGCGAGGTGAGGCCCGCGCCGCGCGGCCAGGAGCGGCTGCGCGAGGCGGCCAAGCTCGGCTTCTCGCT
>JBDSLQ010000342.1:0-8879 GCA_039916285.1 Caldimonas sp. | reverse complement strand
ACGGGCGGCGAGGAAGAGCCCGGCCGGCCGGAAAAGCTCAAGCTCGAGCTGCCCGCGAACATCCGCGTCGAGCGCATCGGCGAGACGCAGACGCTGTCGCAGATGCTTCTCGACGGCGAAATCGACGCGCTCTACACCGCCCGGATGCCGTCATCCTTTCTGAGCGGCGGCGGTCGCGTCAAGCGGCTGTTCGAGGACTATGTCGACGTCGAGCGGCAATACTTCCGCGACACCGGCATCTTTCCGATCATGCACACCGTCGCCATCCGGCGCGAGGTCTACGAGGCCCATCGCTGGGTCGCGCAGTCGCTCTACAAGGCGTTCGTCGAGTCGCAGCGGCGCACCTACGCCGATCTTCAGGAGACGGCGGCATTGAAGGCGATGCTGCCGTGGCTGACCGCGCATCTCGAAGACGTTCGTCGCGAGATGGGAACCGACTACTGGCCCTATGGTCTGGACCGGAACCGCAAGACGCTCGAGACCTTCCTGCGCTATCACCACGAGCAGGGCCTGTCGAAGCGACTGCTGAGCCCCGACGAGCTGTTCGTTCCCGAATCGCTCGAGTCCTTCAAGATCTGAGACCGGCCATGCCCGACATCGACCGGCCTGAGGCGCCAGATGGCGCGACGCACACGCTGCAGGACCACCGCTACGGCGCGCTGGCGCCCGGGCACGAGCACGGCGAGGACAGCGACCACGACCACGACGACTTCGCCGCGCAGGACGGTGCCGACCACGCCCTCTGGAGCCAGGACAACGTCATCCTGACGAGCGTCGGCATCGACATCGGATCGGCCGGCACGCAAGTCGCCTTCTCGAAGATCCACTTGCACCGCGTCGCCGACCAGCTGTCGACGCGCTACATCGTCGTCTCGCGCGAGCCGATCTACCAGTCGCCGAACATCCTCACGCCGTACGCGAGCGAGACCCTCATCGATGCCGGCGCGCTCGGCGCGATCATCGAGCAGGCGTACGCGAGCGCCGGCGTGCATGCCGACGACGTCGACGCCGGCGCGGTGATCCTCACCGGCGAGGCGCTGCGGCGCGAGAACGGCGAGGCGATAGCCGCCGTGCTCGCCGAGCAGGGCGGAGAGTTCGTCTGCGCGACGGCGGGCCACCACATGGAGTGCATGCTCGCCGTCTACGGCTCGGGCGCGGCGCGCCGTTCGTACGACGCATCGTCGCGAATCCTCAACATCGACATCGGCGGCGGCACGACCAAGCTCGGCCTGGTCGAGAGCGGCGAGCTTCGGGCGACCGCGGCGGTGCACCTCGGCGGCCGGCTCCTCGTCGTCGACGCCGACGATCGCATCGTTCGGCTCGATCCGGCCGGCCGCGCCCATGCGCGCCGCGCCGGCTTCGACTGGCGGCTCGGCAGCCTTGCCTCGCGTGCCGACCTGTCCCGTATCGCCGAGGGCATGGCCGACGCCCTGGTCCGTGTCGTCGACGACAAGGCCACTGCCGACGACCGCCGCGAGCTGCTCCTGACCGATCCGCTGCCGCCGCTCGGCGATCTCGACGGGGTGATGTTCTCGGGCGGTGTGGGCGAGTACGTCTACGACCGCGAGTCCCGCGATTTCGGCGACCTCGGCAAGTTTTTCGGCGCCGCCATTCGCGCCCGGCTCGAAGCCGGCGCCTTGCCGTGGCCGCTGCTGCCCGCCGGCGAGTGCCTGCGGGCGACGGTGCTCGGCGCGTCCGAGTACAGCGTGCAGCTGAGCGGCAACACGACCTTCGTCTCGAACCCCGCGACGCTCCTGCCGCGCAAGAACCTGCAGGTCGTGCCGCTCGGGCTCGAGCTCGACGGGACAATCGCCGCCGCCGCGGTGACCGATGCGCTGCAGCGATCGTTCCTCCGCCACGACCTCGTCGAAGGCGCGCAGGACAACGCCGTGTCGCTGCGCTGGGGCGGGCCGCCGTCGTTCGAGCGCCTGGCCGCGCTTGCCGACGGCCTGCTCGGCGCGCTGCCGACGACCTTGAGCGCGGGACGGCCGCTCTACATCGTCGCCGACGGCGACGTCGCGCTGAGCCTCGGCCATCTGATTCAGGATGATCCGCGCGTCACGAGCGACGTCTTGGTGATCGACGGCATCGTCCTCTGGGGATTCGACTTCATCGACCTCGGCCGGATCCGCATGCCGTCGCGAACGGTGCCGGTGACGATCAAGTCGCTGGTCTTCAGCGAGGACCCGCGCGCGCACGGCAAGTCCGATCCGAGCGAGTGGCATCGCCATGGCGACGGTGCCTTGCATCGGCATGGGCACGAGCACGCGGCCGCCCTCGGGCACCGGCATGAGCACGAGCATGGGCACGGGCACGAGCACGAGCACGAGCACGGGCATGCGCACGTGCACGAGGAACACGAGCACTCGCGCGGCCATGGCCGGGAGCACGAGCACCCGAACGAACACGACCGGACGGAGCCGACCCGATGACCGCCGACAACGACCTGCGGGCCCGGCTGGCCCTCGCCCTTGCGCTGCTCGAACGCGAGGAGATCATCGACTTCAACGGTCACTTCAGCGCCCGGCTCGCCGATGGCCGCGGCCTGGCGATCAATGCCGCCGACTCGGTGCGCAGCCGCATCGCCGCCGCCGACTTCATCGACATCGACTTCGACGGGCGCCCGCTCGCCAGCGCGCGCACTCCGCCGATGGAGTTCCACCTGCACGCCCAGATCTATCTGCAGCGCCCCGATGTCTGCGCGGTCGTCCATACCCATCCGCGCTGGTCGACAGTGCTGACGACAAGCGGGCACGCCTGGCAGCCGGTGACCATGCAGGCCGCTGTCCTCGGCCCGGTTCGCACCTTCACCCAGACCGCGTCGATCAACTCGGCCGCACTCGGCAGAGAGGTCGCCGCTTTCCTCGGCAACGACAAGGCGGCGTTGCTGCGGCGGCACGGCGCGGTCACCGTCGCCCCATCGATCGTCGAGGCGTTCGTCCAGGCGCTCTATCTCGAGGAGAACGCCGAGCGACAGTACCTGGCGCTGCAGGTCGGCACGCCCGAGCCGCTCAGCGCCGACGAATGCGCGACGATCGGTCGCAACCTGGCGCGGCCGATGCTGTTGCAGAAGGCGTGGGATTACTGCGCGGCCAAGCACTTCCCGAACGGCCTCGACGCCGCGCGCCGTCCATGAGCACCGGCGTGACGGAGGCGGGCTTCCTGTCGTCGCTGGCGCTTGTCGGCCTGCTCGGCTTTCGCCATGGCTTCGACGCAGACCATATCGCCGCCATCGACGGCATGACGCGGGCGCGCCAGCTGCATGGCTCGTACTCGTATTGGGCCGCCCGTCTCGTCGGCGGCCAGTTCGCGCTCGGCCACAGTGTCGTGATCCTGATCGCGTCTCTGCTGCTGCATGGCCAGCGGGCGACACTGCCGCCGTGGCTCGACGGCCTCGGCCTGGCCATCTCGACCAGCTTCCTTCTTGCAATCGCCGCGTCCAACCTGGCGCATGCCTGGCGACCCCGCGCCGACCGTCCGGTCGGGCCGATGTCGGCGGCGCTGCTTCGCCTGACGGGCCGTCAGCTGCACCCAGCGCTCGTCGGCATGGCTTTCGCGCTGTCGTTCGACGCCATCGCGCAGGCCGGGTATTTCGCGGTGCGCGGGGGCGAGTTCGGCGGCCTCGGCGCGATCTTCGCGCTGGCAGCGATGTTTGGCTTGGGCATGCTCGTCGCCGATGCCGGCAACGGCCTGCTGTTCAACGCCTTCGCTTCGCGCAGCGACCGTCTGGCACGCCGGGCCAGCCGCTTCTCGAGCGGCTTCATCGCCCTGCTTGCGCTGCTGACGGCGGCAGTCGGTGTCGGCCGCGCCGCGGAAGCAGGCTTCGAGGCGGCGTGGGAAGGCCTCGGTATCTGGGCCGGCGTCGGTCTGGTCGGCTGCACGGTCGTCGTCTACAGCGTCCGCCTCTGGATGCAGCGGCCGCGGCCGGGTCGCGTGGCGGCCGGCTGATGCCTGCCGATGGCGAAGACATGCCTGTGCGCCATCTCACTTCGGCGCCGGCCGCTGCGGTCGCCGCCCCGGCCGCTGTTCCGGGTTCGGCCGGCGAGCTGTTCCTGACCTTTGCGGCGATCTCGCTGCAGAGCTTCGGCGGCGCGCTGGCGATCATCGAGCGCACCGTCGTGGTCAGGAAGCGATGGCTCGACGCCAAGGAGTTCGTCGGCGTCTTCGCGATCGCCCAGGTCCTGCCCGGGCCGACGGGGATCGCCTTCTGCGTGCTGCTCGGCGACCGATTCTGCGGCTGGCGCGGCGCGGCCGCCGCGCTCGCCGGCTTCCTCCTGCCGCCGGCCGCGGTCGTCCTCGGCGTGACGGCGCTGTTCCAGCAGTTCCAGCATGTCCCGCAGGTCCAGGGCGCGCTGCATGGCATGGGTGCCGCAGCGGTCGGCCTGATCGTGACGACCGCAGCGCGGATGGCGCGAACGCTGCGCGGCGAGCACGTCGGCATCGCCGTGGCGCTGGCGAGTTTTGCCATGGTCGGCTTGGCCGGGATGCCGGTCAGCAGCGTCGTGTTGACGTTGGGCGTGCTCTCGGTCGCGCTCGCCTGGCGCAAGGTGGCGCGATGAGCCCGGCCGAGCTCTCCGCGCTGTTCCTGCATTTCCTGTCGCTGTCGGTCTTCGCGACCGGCGGCACGATCGCCCTGGCGTCCGACATGCACCGCTACGTCGTCGACCAGCACGCCTACATCACGCACACCCAGTTCGTGAACTCGATCGCGCTGGCGCAGGCTGCGCCCGGCCCGAACATCCTCTTCGTGACGGTGATGGGCTGGCAGATCGCCGGGTTGCAGGGCGCGCTGGCGACGACCCTCGGCCTGTCGCTGCCGGCCCTGGTGTTTCCGTTCGTTGTCTCTCGGCTCGGCCGGCTGGCCCAGTTCGAGCGCCTGTTGAAATCGCTGCAGCGCGGCCTCGGGCCGGTGGCGATCGGGCTGACGGCGTCGACCTGTTTCCTGCTCCTGCGCGAGTCGCCTGGGGTCTGGAAAGGTGCCGCGATCACCGCCGTGACGATCGCCGTGCTGGCATTGAAGCGAATGCCGCCCGTGCTGCCGATTTTCGCGGCGGGTGTCGCTGGCGCTTTCATCCAATGGTGAAGCGCGCCTCCCGCTCGGTCGCTGCATGCGGCGCACCGCGACTCGAAAAATCCCACGCTCAGGAGACAGAGCATGAACGTTCGATCCGAAAGCTTCAGGTACACGGGTGCCGTGCTGGCATTGCTGCTGTGGGCGGGCGCCGGCGGCGCGGCAGCGCAAACGGCCGCCGGCGACGTCGAGCTCGGACGCCAGCTCTACATGAGCAACGGCTGCTACTCGTGCCACGGGACGGTCGGGCAGGGCGGCGAGCGCAGCGCCGGCCCGCGCATCGCTCCGGGCCCGTACCCGCTGGAGGCGTTCAAGGTCTTCGTGCGCGCACCGCGCCAGTCGATGCCCCGCTACGACCCGAAGTTCCTCAGCGATGCCCAACTCGAGGCGATCCATCGCTACCTCGTCTCCATCCCCAAGGGTCCGGGCGCGAAGGAAATTCCGCTGCTTCGGACGCCGTCGCGTTGAAGACGCAAGGAGCACGTTGATGAACGCCGTCGATCAACGCCGCCGCGTCTTTCTTGCCGGCCTGCTTGCCGCCCCGGCCCTGGCGAGCGCGCAAGGCGGCGATCCGGTCGCCGCGATCGTCGAAACCGACCGGCCCGATCGCGAACAGTTCCTCGCCGACGGCGCTCGCAAGGAGGGCGAACTGTCGCTCTACACCTCGCTCACCGCCGAGGAGATCGCCGCCTTGGCGGCGGCGTTCGAGCGACGCTACGGCGTCAAGGTGAAGAGCTGGCGGGCCGGCTCCGAGAACGTGCTGCGACGCGTCGTCACCGAGGGCCGTGCGAAGCGCAGCGAGGTCGACGTCGTCGAGACCAATGGCCCCGAGCTCGAGGTCCTCGTCCGCGAAGGCCTGCTGCGGCCGCTGCGCTCGCCGCATCAGCGCGACCTCCTGCCGCAGGCGCTGCAGTCGCACGGCCAATGGGTCGGCTCGCGCGTCAACATGTTCGTCCACGCCTACAACACCCGCCTCGTCGGCCGCGACGAGCTGCCGCGCAGCTACGCCGACCTCGCGCATCCGCGCTGGAAGGGGCGCCTCGGCATCGAGGCCGAGGACGAGGACTGGTTCATGATGGTCGTTCGCGAGCTGGGCGAGGAGCGCGGCCTGAAGGTCTTCCGCGAGATCGCGCAGGCGAACGGCTTCTCGGTCCGCAAGGGCCACACCCTGCTCGCCGGGCTCGTCGCATCGGGCGAGATTCCCTTCGCCATCACGGTCTACAGCCACGGCGCCGAGAAGCTCAAGGAAAAGGGCGCCCCGGTCGAGTGGTTCGCGATCCCGCCGGCGATCGGCCGCGCCAACGGCGCCGGCATCTCGCGGCTGACGTCCCGCCCGCACGCGGCGGCGCTGTTCGTCGATTTCCTGCTCTCGCCCGAAGGCCAGGCGATCATCGCCAAGGGCGGCTATGTGCCGGCCAATTTGAAGCTGCCGCACCCGGCGCACAAGCTGCCGCTGAAATTCGTCGATCCGCGCCTGATGCTCGACGAAGGCGAGAAGTGGCGGGCGCTCTATCAGGACGTCGTCGTCAAGGCGGCGCGATGAACGCGGAACGACTCGACGCCGGACGCACCTGCCTGCTCGTCTTCGACCTGCTCGAAGGCCATGTCCGCAAGGACGCGGCGAGCGAGCGGCGTTTCGCGCCGGTGCTCGCCAACGCCGCCCGCGTGCTGGGCGCGGCGCGCGAAGCCGGGGCGATGGTCGCCTTCGCCCACGCCGACCACCGCGCCGACCGGGCGACCAGCGCGCGCACCCTGCGCGACACCGACAACCGCCTCCGGCCGGTCGCTGGCGACGACGCGACGAGCCATCTGCCGCTCCTGACCGGCGGCACCGCCGAGACCCGCATCGTCGCCGAGCTCGCGCCCGCGGCCACCGATTTCATGATCCCGAAGCACCGCTGGAGCGCCTTCCACGGCACCTACCTCGACCTCGCCCTGCGCGCGCGCGGCGCCGACACGCTGATCCTCTGCGGCGGCTCGACCGACGTCGGCGTCGCCGCCACCGCCTACGCGGCGCGCGACCTGGCCTATCACCTCGTCCTGGTCGAGGACGCCTGCAGCTCGCCCGAGCAGGACAACCCCGAGCAGTTCATGCGCCGCGTCTTCCCGCGCATGGCGCGCGTGCGCAGGACGGCGCAGGTGATCGCCATGCTCGCGCGTTGATCCTGGCAGGAACTGTGCAGCCCGCACGCCGCCGGCTCAGCGCGGCTGGCAGACGACGTCGACCAGCGCCGGCCGGCCGCTCTTGACGACGGCGAGCGCGCGGCGGAGCGCGGCGCCGAGCTGGCGCGGATCGGTCACCGGCCCTTCGCCATGGACGCCGTGCGCCTGCGCCAGCTTGGCGTAGTCGATCGACGGGTTGTCGATCTCGTTGCCGATCAGGGCGGTGTCCGGACGGCGGCCGTGCACGGAGGCCATCCGCTGCAGGTGCATCACTTCCTGGTAGTAGCCGCGGTTGTTGTGCATCACCATCAGCAGCGGGATCTTGTGGTGGGCGGCGGTCCAGAGCACGCCGGGCGAATACATCAGGTCGCCGTCGGGCTGGAACGTGACCGAGAGCAGCCCCTTGTCGCGGTTGGCGAGGGCGGCGCCGATCGCGCCCGGCGCCGCGTAGCCGACCCCCTGGCCGCCGGAGCCGCCGAGCATCTGGCCGAACTTCGTCGCCGGCCAGAGCGAACGCGCCCACGTAATGCGGTCGCTGACGACCAGCGACCACGGCTCGCTCTTGACGGCGTCGTAGGTTTCCATGGCCAGGCGCGCCGTCGTCACCGGCGCCGCGTCCCAGCCGTTGGCCGCCGATTCGAGCCGCGCGTTGCGGCCCTTCGCGGCCTGCTCGGCGAGCTGCGCGCTGCGCTGCTCGGCGACGCGCCGGCGCTCCGGCGTCATCCGCTTGGCCACTTCTTCGAGCAGCGCCGGCAGGCTGGCCTGGGCATCGCCGTTGATCGACAGGTCGGCCGGCAGGTAGCGCTGGAAGTCCTGGTAGTTCGAGCGGATGTACACGTCCTGCATCGACACGTTGACGACCTTGACGCCGCTTTTGGCGACGTAGCGCTGCACCTTGTGCGGGTCAGAGAAGGTGTTGAACTGGCCCCATGGATCGGCGACCTCGAGCAGCAGTACGACGTCGGCGTCACGCAGCAACGCGCGGCGCCGCTCGCTGTGGCAAAGCGGATGCTGGTTGGGGAAGTTGAGACGCCCGCCCATGTCGACGACCGGCGCGCCGAGCGCCTCGGCGAGCTGCACCAGGCGGTCGACACCCTGCTGGTCGCGCGCCATCCGGTCGGCGACGATCACCGGCGCGTTCGCCTCGACCAGCCAGCGCGCCGCCTCGGCAAGGGCGGCGTTGTCGCCTTGGGCCGGGATCGAACGGGCCAGCTTCGGGATTCTCAGCGCCCGGTCGTGGATCGCGTCTTCCTGGAGATCGATGTCGGCCATCACCAGCACCGGCTCCATCGGCGGTGTCGTCGCGATCTTGTAGGCGCGCACGGTCGACTCGGCGAAGTGTTGCAGCGAGCCGGGCGCGTCGTCCCACTTGACGAAGTCGCGCACCATCGCCGCGGCGTCCTGCACCGAGTGGTTCCATTCGGTGCCCGGGCGGCGCTTGTTCGCATCGATGCCGTTGCCGGCGATCAGCATGATCGGCACGCGGTCGACCCAGGCGTTGTAGACCGCCATCGCGGCGTGCTGCAGCCCGACCGTGCCGTGCAGGAACGCGGCCATCGGCTTGCCGGCCGCTTTTGCATAGCCATGTGCCATTGCCACGGCCGCCTCCTCGTGCAGGCAGGTCAACAGCTCGGGCTTCTTGTTG